>PWOG01000197.1 GCA_003557565.1 Desulfobulbaceae bacterium | reverse complement strand
CTCCCCCAGAAGCTCGGGGGCTTCGACCGGGCCCTGCATCGCTTCCCGGAGCTACGGGGGAGGGTCGTCCTCCGACAGTTGGTCGTGCCGAGCCGCACCGGGATCCCCGCCTACGCCGATACCAAGGCCGAGATCGAGGAGCTGATCCGCCGGATCAACGCCGAGTGGGGAAGCGAAGACTGGACGCCGGTGGAGTACCGGTACGGCCGATGGGACCGGAAGGAGCTCCTGGCCCACTACCGGATCGCCGACGTGGCCCTGGTGACCCCCGTCAGCGACGGGATGAACCTGGTGGCGAAGGAGTACTGCGTGGCCAACCAGGGATCCGGGGTCCTGATCCTCAGCGCCTTTGCTGGTGCCGCCGGCACCCTGGGGCACAGCGCGCTCCTGGTCCATCCCCGGAGCCCGGAGGGGGTGGCCCACGCCATCCAACAGGCGTGCACCATGCCCGCGGCCGAGCGGTCGGCCCGCATGCAGACGGCCCGCCAGTCCATCCGGAAGGCGGATATCCATGGCTGGGCCGAAAGCTTCCTGTCCGCCGGCAACGGCCCCGCTCCGCGTCCGCCCCCCCCTGGGCATGGCGCCTCGTAGGGCGGATATCCGCCTCTTCCTATATCCTCACGTCAACCCTGGGACTCCATCCCGGCAGATACCCCGCCAGGGGAGGCGGAGGTATCCTACCCGGCAAGGGTTTCCGCCGGCACCCGCCTCGGATGCCGGCGCTTTCCCAGGACGCGACGTTCTCCTCTCAACCGGATACGTCCTTTCATGGAAGATCATCGACTGAGCACCGAACGCTCCGGAAGTACCGGCCCCTTCGTCCTCGTGGTGGACGACGAGCCCTTTGTCCGGCGGGTGGTGGTGGGGTTCCTGGAACGGGGGGGATATCGGGCCCGGGCAGCCGGCGGAGGGAAGGAAGCCCTCCGGATCCTGCGGGAGGGCGAGGAGCCCATCGACGTTCTCCTCACCGATGTGGAGATGCCGGGGTTGGACGGGCCGGACCTGGTCCGCCAGGCCCGGGAGGGGAACCCGCACCTGAGGATCCTCTTCATGTCGGGGGCTCGATCCCGCGGAGAATTGACCCAGATCCGGCCCCTCCTGCAAAAGCCCTTCAGCACCGGAGAGCTCTACCGCTCCCTGGAGTACGTGCTCGTCGGGGCGACCGATCCCGAAACCGGCGGTGGGAAGATGTGATGTCGGGGGGCGGGAGGGCGGACCCTTCCGCCTTGCACCAGGAGCGGTCGGTCCCCTCTCGATGTGAGCCCCTCCGCCTGGGCCGCCCCCCGAAGCCGATCTCCATCCCCCTTCCCTTTGCTCCCTTGCCCCAAAGGTCCTACCATGGCGATGAACCTGCGTGGAAGATGAGCACCCTCATTCCGGATCCCATGCTCACTGACCGAAGAGGGAACGGCGAGCCTTCCTGTCTCCGCCTGGCAGGGGAGATCCTCTCCGCGGAGGATATGTCGGTGGGGGACCCTGGATCGGCCTCGCCGGCGGTATCCAGGGTGATGGACCGCCTGCACGACACCCTGCACCCCCTGGTGGGGGCCGGGGGGTACCGGACGATCCTGGGACGGTCCGTGATGGTCGTCTGCCGGAACTTCCCGGACCTCGGCCGGATCCGCCTCCCGTCGGACGACGGATCCTGGCGGGAGCCCCTTGCTGTAGGCATTCTGGAGCTCCCGGAGGCGTCCCGCACGAAGGTGGCCCATGCCCTGGTGGAAGAGTTCCTGGGGTTCCTGGTCCGCCTCGTGGGATGGCCCTTGACCCTGTCCCTCCTGCGGCGGTCCTGGCCGGGGCCGGTGTCCAGCCATGATCCGACCTGGGGCAGGGGTGCCGGGCCACTGAATCGCACCGTTGGTGGGGAATGAAGATGCCGAAGATCACCCTGATGCAGACCGGCGTTCCGGGCCTCGATGCCATCCTGGGCGGAGGCCTCCCGGAGCTCTCCTTCACCGTCGTGGGAGGGGGTCAGGGAAGTGGCAAGACAACCCTGGGCCATCAGATCGCCTTCGCCAACGGCACGGTGGAGCGACCGGCACTCTACTGCACGGTGGTGGGGGAGCCCCCCCTCAAGATGCTCCGCTACCAGCAACAGTTCGACTTCTTCGAGGTGGAGAAGGTGGGGAGCGCCGTCCACTTCCGAAACTTCGCCCGCGAGACGCTGGGGGGTGATCTGGAAGGGGTGCTGGACGCCATCCTCGCCGAGGTGGAGGAACTGGAGCCCGGGGTGGTGGTGGTGGATTCCTTCAGTTCGGTCCTCAGCGCCACGGGAATGGACCGGAGGCGGCCCGCCCGCCAAATGGACCGCTTCATCCACGAACTCTCCAACCGGATGACCAGCTGGGAGGCCACCACCTTCCTCCTCGGGGAATTCGGGGACTCCGATCTCCAGGATGACCCCGTGTTCACGGTGGCCGACGTGATCCTGTGGCTCCGGAACGTCCGGCAGCATGACAGCCGGCTGCGGAAGGTGGAGGTGGGGAAGCTGCGGGGCGGGGAGGAGCTTCCCGGCCAGCACCTCTACCGTATCGGGAAGGGTGGCCTCCGGGTCTATCCCCGCCTGATCCGTCCCCTCCCCGAGGTGGACCTCTCCCCGGGGGGCGGGCCTCGGATGAGCACCGGGGTCCCGGGGCTGGACGGGATCATGGGGGGAGGGGTGGTTCCCGGTGACGCCGTCATCGTCTCCGGCCCCTCGGGCTCGGGGAAATCGGTCCTGGGGATGCAGTTCGCCAAGGCCGGGCTGGACGCCGGGGAGGGGGTGGTCATCGTCCTCTTCGAAGAGAGCGTGGCCCGGTACGTCGCCCGGGCCGCCGCCCTGGGGTGTGACATCGAGGCCCACCGGGGCGACGGGAGGGTGGCGATCCTCCGCCGGGTACCGCTGGACCTGGGCCTGGACGAGGTCTTCGAGGAGATCCGGGACGCGGCGACCGAGCTGGGTGGGGCCCGGGTGGTCATCGATTCCCTGAGCGGCCTCGAGAGCTCCGCCATCGGCGCCGAGGAGGTGGTTCTCCTCCGACACTCCCTCCGCCGGCTGATCGAGGCCCTCACCGACGGAGGAGTGACCGTCCTCATCACGGTGGAGATGAGGCAGGACGGCTCAACCTTCAAGTTGACTCCCAACAACACCTCCTACCTGGCCGACGACGTGGTCGTCCAGCGCTACGTGGAGATCGAGGGAACCCTTGAGAAGGTCCTCTCCGTGGTCAAGATGCGGAGGAGCGCCCACAGCCGGGCCTTCCACCGGTACGGCATCACCAAGAGGGGGCTGGTCGTGGGAGAGCCCCTCAAGAATCTCCAGGGGATCCTCACCGGCGTCCCCACGATGACGGGGGAGCGGAGCCGGGGCAACGGGGAGTGGGGGGAGATGGAGGAGGACGGCGGGGACGAATATCCACCGCAGGATCCCCGCGAGGCTGGGGCGTGATCCGCGTCCTCGTCCTGGACCGGGACCGGGCCACCTGCGAAGGGATCGCGGCGGCCCTCTCCGCAGCGGAGGACGTGACGGCCGCCCACACCGCCGTCTCCCCGGAGGAGGCGCTCCATCTCCTGGGCAAACCGGGAGTGGAGGTGGATGTGGTGGTGGGGAGCGCCCGCTCCGACGGGGCCTCGGTCCTGGGGCTGGCGCGCACCTTCCGAGGCGAGGAGGAGGCTCCCCGGCTGGTGGTGACCGGGCTTCCGGAGAACCACGGCGTCATCCTCAGCTATCTGGAAGCCGGCGTGGACGGCTACCTCACGGAGGAGCTATCCCTCGCGGGGCTCCTCCTGGTCCTCCGCCTCCTGGCCCGGGAAGAGGTGCTGATCTCCCCTCGGACGGCGTACCGGCTGATCCAGAAGCTCCACCTCCTGAACCGGATGCTGGACGGAAAGGGATTCGACCTCTCCTCTCTGTCCACCCTCACCCAGCGGGAGGAGGAGATCCTGGAGCTCCTGGGGAAACAGCTCTCCAACAAGGAAATCGCGCGGCGGCTCTTCATCGGGGTGGGCACCGTGAAGACTCATGTGCATGCCATCATGAGGAAGCTGGGAGTGGGCAGCCGAGAGGAGGCACGGGATCTCCTCATCCTGGCCCGGGCGGGTTCCGGGGGGGAGGGGTAGCGGACCGCTCTCCGGTGGTTCCCACACCGACACACCCCCCATCCCCAAGCCCGGACAGCTGCCCGGGAGCGCGTCTCCGGTCCCTCCGCCGGTGGGAGCCCCCAGGGGCTGCGGATCAGTGGGAGGACGACCGGTCCACGGAGACGAACCAGGCGTAGTGCCGGGGGAGTCTCATCGCCGTTCCGGTGGGAAGGTCCAAGTCCAACCACTCCTCCCCATGCTCCCGGCAGACGAGCACGGTCCCCGGCTGGATGCCGCGGTTGGAGCAGTAGTCCTTCACCGTTCCGAACAGGATCGTTTCCACCCGGACCGTCCGATCCACGGGGGCAAGAGCAAGACTTCGGCTCCAGGGCCACTGCAACGCTGCATCCATGGGACCTCCTTTGTCGAAGAGAGCATCTCTGGGGGTCATCGAAAGCTGACACCTGCAGGTACCTCTCGGTAATCCGCCGGGAGGGGTACCGGGGATAGAGATTAGGATGGATCCGGAGGCAAGCCCGCCGGTGCGGCGGGTTTGCCCGTCTCCTCAAGTACGAGTGGGAAGCCCGGGTGGTGGAGGTGAGGGGCGGCAAGATGGAGGAAGGAGGGTCGCTTCGAGGGGTCGGGCCACCATGAAGGGCCTGTCGGCGACGTAACAGGCCGTTGAAGAGGTAGAGGGACCACGGAGAGGGGGCCTTGCGCGGCCACCGCGGCCCCTCCTCCGGACCGCCGGCGACCGCGCAGGCGCCCCAGGGTCAGGCCGTCACCCGCTCCCCCCGGGGCTTCCGCACTGCCCCTTCGGCGAAGCGGGGGACGAGTTGTCCGTACGCGACCCCGGCCACGATCCCGAAGGCCCAGTGGCGGACCAGGGAGCCCAGGCCGAGCATGATCCCCATGGGCGACTCCACCCCGGCGATCCCCATCCCCATCATGGGCATCATGAAGAGCCAGACACCCAGGACCGTCTGCACCGTCATGAAGGTGGCACCCTTCGCCCAGAGGGGTCCTGGGAAGAGGGGGATCAGGGCCGCGAAGATCACCGCCAGGGTGATCCCGATCCCGTAGTGGAAGAGGGCTCCCATGGCCAGGCCGGTCTCCAGCATTCCGGCCAGGGCGTTGGGCACGTCCCAGGCGCCCATGAAGAGCAGTCCCAGGACATCGAAGACGATGGTCCCCAGGATCCCGGCGATCCCGGCTGCGATGACCATGTTCCAGTTCTTGAGCTGCATGGTTCCTCCAGATTGGGAGATGAGGGTTCCGGGGAGCCCTGAGGGGATCCTCCGGTCTCCATCTGGAAAATGCATGGGCCGCCATGAGGGTTCCGGCGGTGGGGAGGGCTGGAGCCCGGTACGGGTGTTGCGTATTGAAGGGTCTCGGCCGCAGGAACGGCGGAGATCCCGCACGGAACCATTTCAATTCCGTTGCCCACGCCCGGAGCTGAAACGATGAAGACCCCAGGACGCCCCGTCACCCTCGGTGCCGCGCTTCTCCTCTCCGCTGCCGTCGGCCTTCCGTCAGCCATTCAGGCGCAGTCCGTCCTCGAGCGGACTCCCAACGTCCACGACGGGTGGATCGGGGATCAGGTGCGGTTCCACTTCAACCACCGCATGAGCCGCATGGAGATCGGGGATGAACGAAGACTCATCGCCTCTCCCACCTTCCTCCTGGGAGTCCCGGCCCACGAGAACGTGCTCCTCGGCGTCCAGTACGCCAGCAGCTCCGAGGTGGTGGAGAGCAACGAGTGGGAACTCTTCGTCCGATGGGCACCCCTGACGGCAGGGGAGGAGACCCCCTTCGGGCTGGCCTTGGCGGGAGGGTGGAACACCGCCGCCCGGAGCGGGGACGGAGAGGTGTCGCTGACGGTGCCACTGGCCAACGCCCAGCTCCTGGGAACCGTGCGGACCTTCACGGAAGCCTACGACACCAGTGACCTCCGGTTCGCCCTCGGGGGCGGAATGCTGGTCCGTGTGAGCGAATCGGTGGCCTTCGCAGGAGACGTGGTGTCCCTCCAGAACCGCTCCGATGGGGAGGAGGTGGCTTTGGGGGCCGGACTGCAACTCCAGATCCCCAGGAGCCCCCACACCTTCTCCATCCAGGCCACCAACACCCCCAGCGCCACCCTCCAGGGAAGCTCCCGGGGAAACGGGGATGTGCTGTGGGGCTTCGAGTTCACGACCCCCCTGACCTTCCTGGGTGGAGGGGGCTGAGGCCCCCCGGCATCGACACGGTCCCATCGGAAGAGGAAGAGAACCTTCATGATGACCCGAGGCACGCCCTGGATCGCTGGGGCCGCGCGCTGGTCCTGGATCCTCCTCCTTCCCCTGTCACCCGGTCCCATCCAGGGTCAGGCCGCTGACTCCGTGCGCCCGCTCACCTTCGCGGAAGCGCGGGCCCTCCTCCTGGACCGGAGTCCCGAGCTGGAGGTCCAGCGCGCCCGGGTCGATCAGAGCCGAGCCCTCTCCCGTCAGACCCTCTCCACCTTCCTCCCCCGGATCGACCTGGACGCCTTCTACCTGAACACCGGGCTGTCCATCCCCATCCAGGGCCTGCTGGATCCTGGAAGGAACGGATCCCGGCTTCCCAGGCAGGGACATCAGGATCCAGGAGACCCGACGGACCCCACGCCGCCCCGCGGTGATCTGGACCTACGGGTCACGGCGATCCGCCTGCAGCAGCCCCTGGTGAACGTGGGCGGGTGGTTCGCCCGGAGGGAGGCCCGGATCATGGTGGAGGCTGTGGACCGCACGAGTCAGCGGGTGCACGAGGCGATGGAGTTTGCCCTTCTGGAAGCCTATCTCGATGCGCGCCTGGCACGGGAACGCCTGGAAGCCTTGGGTCGGGGGCTGGAGGCGGCCCGGGAGGCCGTACGGGAGGCGGAGGGACTGCATCGGGAGGGATTGGCCCCTCGTCTGGACATCCTGAGCGCCCGCGTGGAGATGGCGGAAGTGCAGGGGGAGCTCGCCGTAGCCCATGCCGACTCGGTGGCGTCGCAGGTCGCCCTCCAGCGTCTCTTGGACCTCCCGGTCCCCATCGATCCTGTCGAGGAAGCGGCGCTGGGCCTCCTACCCCCCCTTCCCGACCTCGACGAGGCGCTCCAGGGCATTTCCCGCCGCGCCGATGTGGAGGCCCAGCTCCGTGCCCGGGAGGCCTCCGACTTCGGCCGACGACGGGCACGGGCGGCCCTCTGGCCCCGGCTGAACGCCTTCGGCTCCTACGTGTGGCTGGACGAGGAGCGTTTCCTCGGAGGCGGCCCGGACCTGACCGTGGGGATCTTCCTGTCCTGGAGCCCGTTCCAGGGGATGCGGCAGGTCGGCGGGATCCAGGAGGCCGCCGGAAGGGCCCGGGAAGAGGAAGCCCGACTGGAGG
>PWOG01000062.1 GCA_003557565.1 Desulfobulbaceae bacterium | reverse complement strand
GGGCCGGCAGGACCAGCGGCTCCACCATGGAGTTATCGTAGGTGGGGATAAAATCGACGGTTTCCTTGTCCAGGTCGGTAATCAGCTCCTGGTCGATCCGGGTCATCCGGGCTTCGGTGTAACGCATGGCCGCCGGGGGGTCGCCGTCCACCGAACCGAAGTTGCCCTGGCCGTCAACCAGGGGATAGCGCATGGAAAAATGCTGGGCCATTCGCACCAGGGTGTCGTAAACGGCGGCATCGCCATGGGGGTGATATTTACCGATGACGTCACCGACAATCCGGGCGGATTTCAAATACGGCCGGTTGTGGTAATTGCTGAGCTCGCGCATGGCGTACAGAACCCGCCGGTGCACGGGTTTCAGGCCATCCCGGACATCGGGCAGGGCCCGGCCGATGATTACGCTCATGGCGTAATCGAGATAAGATTTGCGCAATTCCTTTTCGATGGAAATAGTAGTAGGAAGTGCGGATTCGTCGGTGACTTCAACCATGGTGATTAAAACCTTTTTGCTTTAAATTAGATGGCCTGGCAAAAACCCACCAAACGTGCTGGTCGGTAACGCAGAAACAAAGAGCTACAGAGCGCGCCCCGGCAGGCCGGGGTAAAACTGCCAGGCGGCTGGTTTGGCTCAGATATCCAGGGAGGAAACCTCCAGGGCGTTGTTCTGGATGAACTCCCGGCGCGGCTCCACCTTGTCACCCATCAGGGTGGTGAACATCTCGTCGGCGGCTTCGGCTTCATCAATGGTGACCTGGAGGAGGATCCGGTTTTCCGGGTTCATGGTGGTCGCCCACAGCTGTTCCGGATTCATCTCGCCCAGACCCTTGTAGCGCTGCAGGGAACTGCCCTTGAAGGATTCGCTGCGGATGGCGGTGAGCATCTCCCGCCAGGAGGAAACCTCCGTTTCCTGGTTTTTGACCACCACGGTGAATTTTTTATCCAGATATGGGCTGATTTTGGGATAATGCCGCAGAACCTGACGATACTCGGGCATCAGGGGAATCTGGGGACCGATGGTGATCAACAGGTGGGCCTTGTCTTTTAAGGCGGCGTCAAACTCGTAACAGCTGGGCCGCCAGCGGCAGGGCCTGATGTTGCCCAGAATGAATTTATCGCCGCTTAAGCGGTCATGCAATTCATTCAACAGGGACTCGCTTTCGAATTGGTCGGCGGAATTGATATCTTGGTCCACCAGGAAACGGAGAATATCTTCCCAGAGGTTGTTTCGCTCCAGATAATCCACCAGTTGCTGGTAGTGGGTAAGATTCTTGAGCAGGGTCACCAGTTCCTCGCCCTCGATGCTTTCCCCGCCTTCGGTCCGGACACTGCACATGGTGCTGGCCTGGCGAAAGAGAAAACTGTTCAGGGAATGATCATCCAGGAAAAACTGTTCCTTTTTGCCACGGCTGAGCCGAAACAGCGGCGGCTGGCCGATATAGACGTTGCCGTTTTCCACCAGCGGCAGCATCTGGCGGTAGAAGAAGGTGAGCAGGAGGGTACGGATATGGGCCCCGTCGACGTCGGCGTCGGTCATGATAATGATCTTGTGGTAGCGCAGTTTTTCCCGATCGAACTCCTCCTTGCCGATGCCGGTGCCCAGGGCGGCGATGATCTGCTTGATCTCCTCGCTGCCCAGCACCTTTTCAAAACGCGCCTTTTCCACGTTCATGATCTTGCCCCGCAACGGCAGAATGGCCTGGAAGTAACGGTCCCGGCCCTGTTTGGCGCTGCCGCCGGCGGAATCGCCCTCCACCAGGAAGATCTCCCGGATATTGGGATCCTTGGACTGGCATTCGGCCAGTTTGGCGGCCATCATCACATCCATGCCGCTGCCTTTCTTGCGGGAAAGTTCCTTGGCCCGCTTCGCCGCTTCCCGGGCCCGGGCCGCTTCCACCGCCTTGCTCAGAATCTTGCGGGCCTCCTGGGGATTTTCCTCGAGATAACGGGAAATCTTTTCGTGGCAGATGGAATCGACGATGTACTTGACCTCGCTGTTGCCCAGCTTGGTCTTGGTCTGGCCCTCGAACTGGGGATTGGGTACCCGGGTGGAGATGATACAGGTGATCCCTTCCCGGACATCGTCGCCGCTTAATTTTTCCCGCAGGTTCTTAGGGACGATATCGTCGGTGGCGTAACGGTTGATGCACTTGGTCAGGGCCATGCGGAAGCCCGCCACATGGGTGCCTCCTTCCTTGGTGTAGATATTGTTGACATAGGAATGAAGCCGTTCGGTGTAACCCTCGAAGTACTGAAATGCCACCTCCACCTGGACGTCGTCCTTCTCCCCCTGGACAAATACCGGTTCACTGTGAATGGGAGTCCGGTTGCGGTTGAGATATTCGACAAATGACTTGATGCCGCCCTTGAAGTGGAACTCATCCTCGGCCCCGGTGCGCTCGTCATGGATCAGAATCTTGACGTTCCTGTTAAGAAAGGCCAGTTCCCGCAGCCGGTTCTGGATGATCTCGTATTTGAATTCGATGGTTTCGGTGAAAATTTCCGGATCCGGATAAAAGGTGATTTTGGTTCCAGTTTTTTCCGTCTCCCCAATAACTTCCACCTCGCTTTCCTTGATACCGTGGCGGTAAATCTGACGATAAATTTTGCCGCCGCGTTTAACCTCGACCACGGTCCGGACAGTCAGGGCGTTGACCACCGAAACCCCGACCCCGTGCAAACCGCCGGATACCTTATAGGTGGAATGATCGAATTTACCGCCGGCGTGCAAGGTGCACATTACCAGCTCCAGGGCGGAAACCCCTTCGGTGGGATGCATTTCCACCGGGATTCCGCGGCCGTTATCTTCGGAGCTGACCCCGCCGTCCTTGTGAAAAGTCACCTTGATCCGGCTGCAGTAACCAGCCAGGGCTTCGTCGATACTGTTATCCACCACCTCGTAGATCAGGTGATGCAGACCTTCCTCGGCGGTATTGCCGATATACATGGCCGGTCTTTTCCGTACCCCTTCCAGGCCGGATAAAACCTTGATCTGAGCGGCACCGTAGTCATTATTTGTGGCTTCTGTATCACGCAAGGCTGTTATTCCATTCTCCGTTAAAGTTAAACTTACATCTTAAAGCTTGTAATTCGTTCACCAAGGCCAGCAACCTGTTAATCTAAAAGGCCGTAACCCAAGCAGCCGTGCCGCAGATTCGGGTTAGCAGACCGGCGCCGCGTACACCGGGTACCAAAAGCCGGGCTGATCGCCCGAAGGTGCGGTGCGGCTGCTTGAGTTACTAAAGCTTCATGGGCATTATCACGCTGAGATAACCCGGATCCTTGTCGCCCTGGAGCAGGCAGGGACTTTCCTCGGAATTGATGTAGGCCTTTACCTTTTCGCTCTTCATAACCTGCAGAGCTTCGTAAAAATACTTGCCGTTAAAACCGATCTCCATGGTCTCCCCCTCGTAGACGGCGGGAACTTCTTCCCTGGCGCTGCCGTAATCCATGTTCTGGGAAAAGAGCTTGATGGCGTTGTTTTTTATAATAAAATTGACTGCATTATACCTGTCTTCGGTGAAGATATTGACCCTTTTTAAGGAGTGCATCATCTGCTGGCGGTCAATACCGATATGCCGGGTCTTGTCCACCACCTTTATGATTCCTTTGTAATCGGGAAAATCACCGCTCATCAGGCGGATTACCAGGGTATAGCCACCAGCCTTGAGCACCGCCTGTTTTTCCTCCAGGCCCAGATAGACGGTTTCATTGTCGTCGCAGAGCTTGCGGATCTCCTGGACCCCCTTTTTGGGCAGCAGGATCACCCGGTCCATATCCAGGGCGGACAAGTCAGCGTCAACCTTGCCCTCCATCATGGAAAGTCGATGACCGTCGGAGGATACCATCCGGAGAAAACTCCCTTCCTCCAGCACCTCTTTTTCTAATAAAATACCGGCCAGGTTGAAATTACTTTCGCCCTCCTGGGCCACGGAATAGATGGTTTTATCGACCAGTTCGCTCATCAGGGCGGAGGATACGGCAACCAGGTTATCTTCCCGGTAAGGGGGAAAGGTGGGAAATTCATCGGCATCGATTCCGGCCAGGCGGCAGTCGCTGGACTGGCCGCTGATTTTCACCCAGCTGTTTTCCTGCTCCTCCAGATGGATCTGACTTTCTTCTGATTCCTTGACCAGTTCGAAAAGTTTGCGGGCCGGCAGGGTGATGTTCCCACTGTCCAGTATTTCGGCGGGAATACGGCAGCGAATTCCCACTTCCAGGTCGGTGGCGGTCATTACCAGCCCTTCCTGATCGGTTTCCAGAAGGATGTTGGCCAGTACGGCCAGGGTTCCTTTCTTGCCGGTGATGTTCTGCATAGCGGACAGGGCAGTGAGGAATTCCGGTCGGGGGATGTTGACGGCAATGGTCATAATGTCTTCCCTTGTAATAAAGAGATATGAAATTAAAAAGATATTATGGTTATTATATGGCGTTGAATTGTGGAATACCTTTTTAAACTTTTGAAATATTTATTAAATTTATCCACCAACAACTTTGGGATAAAATCCGGAAAAATATTTTTAACGGTTTTTAACAGTTTTTCAACAGCCGACCAACACCCGGTTTGGAATTTATGTTAACAACTTTGTTGGTAACTGAGTAACTATTTTTTTTTACTGATTTTTTACTGGATTTGCCCGATATTCGAAAGGCAGCCGCAGTAACCCAGAAATTATACCGGATAAATCAAAAAAAATAAATAATTATAGGGAAATAATCGTAATGATGAATTTTTTTTACCAACAAAACAAAATGTTAGAAAAAATTTTCAGCCAGGCCCTGGCCCGGGGGGTTTTCCCCGGGGCGGCCCTTGCCGTTTTTGAGGGCCGCCGAAGCTGTCGGCATCGGCTTATTCAATGCTTTGGCCATACATCATACCGGGAAAAAGAAAGACAATTGATAACCCAAGACACCTTTTTCGATCTTGCCTCACTGACCAAACCCCTGGCCACCCTGCCGGCGCTGCTGACCTTGATAACGGCTGGGAAATTCGATTTCGGCACTACCCTTGAAGATCTTTTGAAAAGCAAAGTCCCCCGGGACAAAAAAAATATCACCCTGGAGGATCTTCTCACCCACCGCAGCGGTCTTCCCGCCTATCTGCCTTTTTTTAAGCTCCTGAGCCCCAAAAAAGATCGCGATATCAACCGGGATATTTTGCAACATATCCTGAGCCAGCCCCTGGTTTACCCCACCGGCAGCCGTTCTCTGTACAGCGACCCGGGGTTCATCCTGGCCGGATTTATCGTGGAAAGACACAGCGGCAAGAATCTGGCCGCCTGTATCGAAGAAGATGTTTATCGGCCTCTGGGATTGGAGGACAAACTTTTTTTTAATTATCGCGGCCGGGTGGTGACGGGAATTTATGCCCCAGGGGAGTACTGTTTGTGGCGCCAACGGCTGTTGCGGGGTGAGGTGGGTGATGAAAACTGCGCCCTGATGGGAGGTGTCGCCGGACACGCCGGGCTTTTTGGAAACATCACGGCGGTGGCCAAGCTGCTGGAGTTTTACCTGGATCTGGGATGGAGTGAAACAGCGCCGGGCGAAGGCAACCCCCTGATCAAAAGAGAATATTTCCTGAGGTGCTGCCGGCGTTGGGATGAGACGGCAAAAAACACCTGGGCGGCGGGGTTTGACACCCCCTCGCCGGGATATTCCTCGGCCGGACCTTATATGTCCAGCGAAAGCATCGGCCACCTGGGTTTTTCCGGTACCTCCTGCTGGCTGGATCCACAAAAACATTTGTTTATAATCCTGTTGAGTAACCGGGTGCACCCCTGCCGGAGCAACGACCGGATAAAAAAATTCCGGCCGCAACTGCATAAAAAAATAATGGAGGAAGCAGGCCTGGCCCGTTAGTTTCACAGAAAGAACAATCATTCCAAAAATCATGGACTTACCGAGATCAAAATTAAGAATAAAAAATTAATATTTATTTTACCCCCGCAGGGTGCCTAACTGGCATAGAAAACGTTTTTTTTGGTTTAAACAGGGTATTGCTGCCAGTTTCCAAAATGGGTTATCAGCCGCTTTAAGGCTTGACACCGGCTTTTGTTTTTCTTAGACATGGCCTTCAAGGGCTTTCAGTTGAGAGAGAGGGCGACTGGAAGTATGGGTGCGGCACAAGGAGAGAGGGTGTCTTATCATGGATTTTGGTTTCCAACCTTGCCGACGATGTCTGGACTCAACAGGCCTTTGGCTACCAGCCAACGCCAGTCCGGGTTCCGCCGGCCGCAGTTTCTTGCCTTCCCCCAGCACCTCTTCCTCCGTCTCTTCTTTTCTTTTTCTTCTTCTTTCCTTTCTTGCTCTGATTTTGCTGTTGTCTTCCTGTCGTGGCGAAAGCGACGGGGTGGGCGCAGTGACCGACTATGGCCCCGGCGAGATTCGCGAGACCAGAATCGGAGTAAGCGCCGAAGGTGAAATTGAATTTGCCGGCAGCGGCGATTTTCGCGGCATAACGATTTCCGGCCAGGAACTCGACGAGGCCGCTGGCGGATATCTGCTGATCGAAATGGATCCTTCCCCGGACAGACAAAACGGCTATCTTCCCGTGGGCAATCTCTACACCATGAGCCTTTTTGACCGTGACGGCAACGAGGTGCAGGCCTCGGCCATGGTGGTCTTAAGCATTCCCTACAAAAAATCGGTGGTGGAATACCACCAGGTCGAGGACGAGCTGGTTCTGCTGCGCGACGGGCAGGTCCAGAGCTCCACCCGGTCTGCCGATGAGGGTGTGCTGACCTCCACCCTGGACGGTTTTGGAGAGTTCGTCGTGGCTTTTCAGGAGTTTCCCCCCACCGCCAGGCCCCATCCCCTGCCCCTGATCACCGTGGGCTGGGATGGCTATGCCGATGCCGACAAGATCGACGATCCTGCCGGCAAGCCGATCGCCGATTCGCTCCGGGGACTCAGGGTGGTGCAAATCGGCGAGCGGGTCCAGCTACGGGGCCGGGACACCGATGTAAGCCGCAGACCATACACTTCCTACTCCTGGGAGCTGCTTGCCGCCCCCGAGGGGACGGATGTTGTCCTTCCCGGTACAGGACAGGAAATAGAATTCACTGCCGACCGGGTTGGCCTTTATGAAGTGCAGCTTACGGCCAGCAACAGTGTCGACGATACTGAGACCCTAACCATTACCGCCGGTAGCTACAGTTATTTAGAACGAAACGGTGAAATCGACAATTATTGCGGCTTTTGCCACGCCGGTGGCTTCCCCCCCGGTGAATATGAGGACATTTACGGCCGGGATACCATGCGCGATCTGATCACCCCCTGGCAGGGATCCAACCACGCTGCGGCCTACGACAATCTCGAGCAAGATGAGGGAGATTACAGGGACAATACAGTCTGCCTCAACTGTCATACCACCGGTTTTCTTTTCGCCGACCGCACCATGGACGGCAATGACGATTATCCCGGGGCCTGGGGTTTTGATGACTTTGTCACCGCTGAAGATGTCTGGCTTACTACTCCGTCGGATGCCGCGTCGGTCGCCCCCCACCTTGCGGGGGTGGCCTGC
>PWOG01000320.1 GCA_003557565.1 Desulfobulbaceae bacterium | reverse complement strand
GCCCCCAAGTGTTTTTTTACCCGAAAAAAATATAATGGCTTTGCCCGTCGGGCAAAGACCGGTTCAAGATAACCGTCCAGGTTGACCTTCCGCCGGCTTACACCGAAACGCTCCATCAACTCCTGGGTGGCGCCAAAATCATCAAGCGCGGGGACCAGATCATGATAGGTGGCCCGATCCGCCGGGCTGGTCAGCACATGTTCAATGACCTCCGTTTGCTGCCCCAGGTAAGGAACCGAACGCTTGGCCGCCTGCCGCCGATTGGCTTCGATAAAGCTCCCGGTGGCCGTCAACCCGGTGACCAGTTCCTGCACCGCCTCGGGATGTTTCTCGATGAACTCCTCCCGAATGTTGAGCACGCAGCAGATATGCCCGGGCCAGATGTCTTTGGATAATATCAGTACCCGGCCCACCTGCTGAATTTCCGCCTGCCCGCCGAAGGGTTCGGCCACGATAAAGCCGTCGATGCGACCGCTTGCCAGGGCCTGTACCATCTCCGGCGGGGCCATGTCCAGATAGCGCACCGCCTCCGGATCCATGTTCCGTTCGGCCAGCAGCCGCCGCAGCAACAGGTAATGGGTGGAAAGACGACTGGGAATGGCAATGGTCTTGCCGGCCAGGTCGGCGACATCGGCCACCCGATCACCAACCGGCACCGTCAGCACACTGCCGTTGCGGTGCCCCAAAAGGGCAGCCTTAATCGGGCTGCCCTGACCGCGCAGGGTCAGGCCCAGGGGGGTGAGCAGGAAGGCGGCATCGATGGCTCCGGCCCGCAGGGCCTCGGCGGCCTCGGGCCAGGCGCCGAACTTAACCGGCTGGGGGGCTACCTTCTGGAAATCATAAAAACCGTGGCCGATCATCAATAAGTGGTCGGTGATGGGCAGGTAACCAAGCTTGACAGGCACCCGGCCTTCGGTACCGCGGGCACCTTCCCGCTCCCCGCAGCCGGACAACCCGCCGAGCAGGCCGCCACCCAGGCCAGCGGTCATCAACACCTGCAACCCCAGTCTGGTAAATTTCCGTCTGTTCATCCGTTTCCCAATTTCCTCTGCCTGGCGACCATGACATATCAAACTGGCCGCAAGCATACACAAAGGACTCACCGAGGCCCTACATTACACAAAATGGCAGCAGGAAAAAAGAGGACTGAGGAATAAAGGTCAAAAATCCCGACAGGTTGTTGCTGCTGGGACTTTTTAAGCCTGGCGAGGAACACCCCGCTTCGGGATTTCCACGGCTAGGTGACGAAAAACAGCAGCACCATCAGCACCGCCACGGTGAAGATGGCGGTGGAGGCAATGGTAAACAGGGAACGGCTGAAGGTTTCCAGAAAACGCTGTTCGGCACCGTCGGGGCCGTCGATCTTGGCTCCGGTCAGCTGCCACAGGGGCTTGACCACCAGCAGGCAGAGGCGGGCCGGGCCGTCGATGAAGAAGCGGTTGAGGCGGCGGGGCACTTCCTCGGCCAGGGTGGCCTGCCCCCAGTCGTTGACCCTGGTCATCCCCTTGTGCATGACCAGCAGAAAGAGCTGACCGCCCAGCCGGTAGAACCAGTCCATATCAAGGCTGAGCTTGGCTTTGGGGGCCATCTTGCTGACAAAGAGGTAGAAGCCTACCCCGGTGAAGAGCAGGATCTGAACCACCTCCGCAAAGTGGTAGGCGGTATAGGGGTTAAACGGCGCCTCATAGGGCAGCATATTGTACAGATAAGGGGTGTAAACCCCGATCAGCAGGCAGAGGAAAGCGGCAACGCCCATGGCCAGCTGCATATGCAGGGGCGGATCGGCGGCCTTGTTCCAGGTTTCCTCGGAACACTTGTTCTCGCCGAACCAGATCACATAGGGGATCTTGATGCCCACCGAGAGGAAGGTGCCCACCGAGGCCAGCAGCATCAGATAGGCCGCCCAGTAGTGGGTGGCGTCGAAGGCGCCGGCCACCACCATGGTCTTGCTGACAAAACCGCTGAGGAATGGAAAGCTGGAAATCGACAGCCCGCCGATCACCGTAAAAAACAGGGCCATGGGCATCTTCTTGTACAGCCCGCCCAGCTCCGTGGCCTTGCTCTTGCCGGTCATGTACAGTACCGAACCGACCCCCATGAACAAAAGGGCCTTATAAAGGATATGGGCAAAGGCATGGGCGATGGCACCGTTGACCGCCAATGCCGTGCCGACCCCCACCCCGGCCACCATGAAGCCCACCTGGCTGATGATATGGTAGGAAAGCAGCCGGCGCACGTCATTGCTGAGCAGGGCGTAAATGACCCCGTAGAGGGTCATGATCACCCCCAGCACAATCAGGATCTCCATACCGGCAAAGCCCCGGCACAGGGCGTAAACCGCCGTCTTGGTGGTAAAGGCGCACATGAACACCGCGCCGCTGACCGTGGCCCGGCTGTAGGCATCGGGCAGCCAGGCGTGCAGGGGCGGTACGGCGGCGTTGAGGATCACCCCGATCATGATCAGCCAGACCGGCAGGGTGGGGTTGACCACGTCGAACTGGTTGAAGCTCAAGTCCCCGGTGGCCTGGTAATGCAGTACGATACCGGCCAGCAGGACCACACCACCGGCGGTATGGACCAGCAGGTAACGATAACCGGCGGCCAGGGCGCCGGGGGTGCCCCGGAACCAGACCAGGAAGACGGAGGAAAAGGCCATCACCTCCCAGAAGAGGAAAAGCACCAGCAGATCACCGGCGAAAATAACCCCCAGCGAGCCAGCCACGTAAAACCAGGCTGAAATATGCTCGTAATCGTTTTCGACGTGCAGGCCGTAAAGGGTGCCGATGATGCACATCAGGGTCATGATGTAGGCAAAAACCAGGCTGAGCTGGTCCACCCGGCCGAAGGTCAGCTCCCAGTTGAGGAAGGGAAAGACCCCGAAGACCCCCTGCTCCATCTGCAGCACGGCGGCAAAGGCCAGTACCGGCACCAGCAGCAAAAAGGGCTTGCGCGCCACCCCCTTCACCATGGGCAGCACCAGGGCCCCGATAATCAGCACCAGCGCTGGATGAAACCAAAATTCCGTCACCTCGGACTCCTTAACGTTTTAAATTTGCTAAAAACGCTTTAACGGTCGTAGTAGTAACCGTTCACCAGGGGTACCAACCTCCCGGTTTAACGGGCTGTAATCGTTCAGCAGTGCCGCAGGTTCGGGTAAGCAACCAGGCGCAGCGTACCCCCTGTACGTAAGCCCGGCTGATCGCCCGAAGATGCGGTGCGGCTGTTCGATTACTCGTAGTAATCTTCACGGGTCAGCAGCCCCAGGGCACCCAGACCCTTGGCCACGACAATCAGCAACACACAGCCGACCAGGCCAAAGAGCGACCAGAAACCGGGCAGATGCTCAAGGGCGATATGGGCGTAGCTCTTATCCAGCAACAGGGCGTCCCAGAGCAGCACCCCGGCCACCACCAGGTAGCAAAAACGGCGCACCAGCAGGGGCCGCTCCCGCAGATAATCGATCATCCGAACCAGCATCATGGCATCACCATTCTCACAAACTGCATCATCAACTCGGGATAAATCCCGATAAAGAGCGAAATAGAGGCGGCCAGCACAATGGGAGCCACCATGATCAGTGGCGCTTCCCTGACTCCCGCCGGCAGTACTTCACCGGCCGGCGGTTTACCGAAAAAGGCGTGATAGACCACCGGCGCGAAATAGGCCACGTTGAGCATGGTGGAGGCCAGCAGCACCATAATAATGGCAATCTGGCCGGCATCGAGAGCCCCCACCAGCAGGTACCATTTGCTGACAAAGCCCCCCACCGGCGGCGCGCCGATCATGGAAAGCGAGGCCACGGCAAAAGCCCCGAAAGTCAATGGCATCACCCGCCCCAGGCCGCCCAGCTCGGAGATATTTTTCTTCCGGGCGGCCACATAGATGGCCCCGGCGCAGAAAAAGAGGGTGATCTTGGCAAAGGCGTGGTTGACAATGTGAATCAGCCCCCCCTGTATCGCCATCGGCGAGAGCAGCGCCACCCCCAGCACGATGTAGCTGAGCTGGCTCACCGTGGAGTAAGCCAGCCGGGCCTTGAGGTTGTCCTTGGTCAGGGCGATGATGGAGGCGGTGACGATGGTAAAGGAGACGATGTAGGCAGTGATTACCCCCAGGTTCAACTCGTCCATCAGGTCGATACCGAATACATAGAGCATCACCCGGGTGGTGCAGAAAACCCCGACCTTGACCACCGCCACCGCGTGCAGCAGAGCGGACACCGGGGTGGGGGCCACCATGGCGCCGGGCAACCAGGCGTGCATGGGCATGATGCCGTTCTTGGCAAAGCCGAAGAGGCAGGCAAAGAACAGAATCACCACCATGGTGGAGCCGGTGCCGTCGGGGATGATCCCGGCATGGATACCGTCGGCAAACTCCAGGGTACCGGCAATGGCGAAAATAACGATCAGGGCCGGCAGCACCAGGCCCACCGAACCGCCCAGCAGAAAGGCCAGGTATTTGCGGGCCCCGCCCAGGGCTTCCCGGTCCTGGTGATGAGCCACCAGGGGGTAGGTAGAAAGCGAGAGCATCTCGTAGAAGAGATACATGGTGAGCAGGTTGGCGGAAAAGGCCACCCCGATGGCGGCACACAGCGACAGGGCGAAACAGACCATGAAGCGGGTCTGGGCGTGCTCGTCCAGTCCCAGCATGTAACCGATGGTATAGGTGGCGGCGATGATCCAGAGAAAGGAAGAAACCAGGGCAAACACCATGCCGAAGCTGTCCACCCGCAGGGCGATGGACAGCTCGGGCAGCACCCGGATCAGCTCCACCTCCACCACGTTACCGGCCAGCACCCAGCCGGCCAGGGCAAAGACCATGGCGAACTTGATGCCGGCAGCCAGAAAGGTCCAGAACTCCCGCAGGTTGGGCCGGCTACCGCTTATGGCGATCAGGGGCACGGCTGCCAGCGAGGCGCAGAGGGCGATCACCGGGGCTATTTGATAAAATGAGGGTGAAAACATCTTAAGCTGTGGTTACCTCGCAGTTCAGCAAACCGCCGTTAAAAACCGGCCGGGATCGACCAGCCGATGAAATAGTTGACCACTTCCTTGGTGTAAAGCCCCAGCATAATCAGGCTGGCGGCGGTAATAACCATGGGAATCAGCATGCTCAAGGGTGCCTCGTGGCGGGCCACCGCCGGCTGGGCTCCATGACCGTCATGGCTGCCGTGGCCGTGACCACCGGCGGATTCCTGCTCCAGAGCCTTTAGATCGCCAAAAAAGGCGATCTCCAGCATCTTGAAGAACATCACCGCCGCCACCAGGCTGGCGATCAGCAGGGCCGCCACAAAGACCCAGGCGCCGGCCTGGGCCGCACCCTGGATCAGGTAGAACTTGGAGAAAAAGCCGCAGGTGGGCGGAATACCGATAATCGACGCCGCCCCGATCACCAGCACCACGGCGGTAATGGGCATCCGCTTGAATATCCCCTGCATGGCCGCCAGGGAAGTTTGACCGGTGCGGTAAATCACCGCCCCCACCGCCATAAAGAGGCACAGGGTCATCAGGCCGTCGGCCAGGATATGGTAAACCGCGCCGGTGTAGCCGGCGGCGTTGGCCACCCAGGCCCCGCCGGTCATGTAGCCGATCTCGGCCACCACGATATAGGTCAGCATCATCCGCAGGTCACGCTGGGCCAGGGCGGTGATCATGCCGATTACCGCCGCCGCCGAAGCAAGATAAATAACCACCTGGCTCCAGGCGATGGAGTCGAAGATAAAGTCCACGGAAAAAACGGTGAACATAATCCGCAGCATGATATAGACGCTGACCTTGGTCATCAGCGGGGCGATCAGGCAGGCGGTGGTGGTGCCGGCCTTGCTGTAGGCGTTGGGCAGCCAGGCATGCAGGGGGAACAGGGCCATCTTGATCCAGACCCCCAGGATCATCAGGGAAAAGCCGATCTTGATGCTCACCGACTCCTGCAACTCCGGCCGGCTTATGATCTCGGCCAGGTCCAGCATGTTGAGCGAACCGGTCATGATGTAGAGATAGCCGATCCCCAGGAGATAGAAACAGGCCCCGATGGTGCCGACAATCAAATACTTGAAAGTTGCGTAATAGGCCGGTCCCCGCCCCCGAGCCAGCAGCCCGTAGCTGGAAAGGGCGGAGATTTCCAGCAGGACGTAAAGATTGAACACGTCGCCACTGGCGGTCATTCCCAACAGGCCGGTAACCAGCAGGGCAAACAGGGCGTAATAATGGTGCAGCCGGTCGGGATTGTCCTCGGCGGCGGTGCGCAGCGAGTAAATGGCGGTGAGCAGGGCGCAGGCGGAGACCAGCACCAGCACCACCCCGCTCAGGTGGTCGATCACCAGTTCGATGCCCATTGGCGGCCGCCAGTCGCCCATGCGGTAATGAATTGCCTGATTGTCCCCCACCACCTGTCCCAGGGCCAGCAGGGAAAAGATCAACGAGCCGGCCATGCCGGCCAGCAGCAGACCGTAGGCAAATCTCGGCCCCAGTGGCCCGGACAGGGTCAGTAGCAAAGAAACAAACAGGGGAATTATGACGATAAGGGCCGGAGCCTGGTCGATCATCATCGGCGCTGATCCTCCAGGATTTCATCCTCTTCTATGGTGCCGTGAACACGTTGAATCTTCTGGAGAATGGCCAGGGCCACCCCCAGAGTCGCCACCCCCACCACGATGGCGGTCAGGATCAGCACATGGGGCAACGGGTTGGCATAAGCGGTGGCTTCCAGCAGGGGCTGCTGATCGGGCCCGAATTTGATGATGGGCACACTGGCATCCCGCTTGGCTCCGATGGACACAAAAAAGAGCAAAATGGCGGTCTGAAAGATAACCATGCCGATGATCTTCTTCATCAGGTTGTTCTTGGCAATCATCCCGTACAACCCGATAAAAAGCAGCACCAGGGAAGCCCAGTAGTTGTACTTGCCGATTATGAAATGAAATATTTCGTCCATTAAAACCCTGTCCAACTTACCCGCGGGTTATCATCACCGTAAACATTGAGCAGTGCCGCAGGTTGCGGCAAGCGGACCAACGCCGCGTACATCGGTACGCAAGCCGGGCCGATCGCCGCAAGATGCGGTGCTGCTGGATGTTTACTATAAGCCTTCATCCAGATCGCCGCCTGATGCCAGATCGTAATAGAGGGACATCATTACCGAAAAGACGGTTATGCCAACCCCCACTTCCACCAACAGGATGCCGTGGGAGCGGGCCATGACCTCACTGACCCCGAGAATCCCGGCCAGCCCGGCATAACCCAGGAAATTCCAGCCCATGGCCAGGCAGATGGCCCCCACCCCGGCGTAGAGCAAAACCCCGCCGGCCACGCAGAACAGCACTGCCTGCTCCTTGAAACGGTCGATGGTGAATTGCAGGTTGTAACAAAGGGCCAGCAGAATAAAGCTGGCCCCGAAAATAACCCCGCCCTGGAAGCCGCCGCCGGGACTGTAATGCCCGTGGCCCACCACGTAGAGGGCGAAGATCTGCATCACCGGGATAATCAACTGAGCCGCCCCCCTGAGCACCGTGTCCCGCCCCTCGCGGACCGGCCGATGCTGCAGCACCTTGCGCCGCT
>PWOG01000129.1 GCA_003557565.1 Desulfobulbaceae bacterium | reverse complement strand
GCCGTCCCGATTGCCCGAACCTGCGGCACTGCCGCCCGCTGAACGATCATTAATTAACGATCATTATTTAAAGATAATTAATTGTGGCAGGGGGCGGATTCTGGTATTCGTCCCCGGTTATGTTTTTGGGGGTGCTATGAAATTTCGGCCCTGCATTGATCTGCATGACGGCAAGGTCAAGCAGATTGTCGGCTCCACCCTGTCCGAATCCGATCAGGGCTCCCTGGCCACCAACTTCGTGGCCAAGCAGCCGCCGGCCTTTTATGCCGAGATGTATCGGCGCGACAACCTTAGTGGTGGCCATGTGATCATGCTGGGGCCCGGTAACGAGGCGGCGGCGGCCCAGGCCCTGGCCGCCTGGCCCGGGGGGCTGCAGCTGGGCGGCGGGATCAATGCCGACAACGCCGGTTACTGGCTGGATCAGGGGGCGGCGGCGGTGATCGTCACCTCCTTTGCCTTCCGGGACGGGATGGTGCTGGAGGAGCGGTTGCGGCAGTTGGTCAAGGCGGTGGGCCGCCGGCGCCTGGTCCTGGATCTCAGCTGCCGCAAGCGGGAGGGACGCTACCTGGTGGTTACCGACCGCTGGCAGAAATTCACCAAGATGGCGGTGGACGCCGCTTCCCTGGACTACTTGTCCCGCTTCTGCGGCGAGTTTCTGGTTCATGCCGTCGATGTGGAGGGCAAATGCGCCGGCGTGGCCGAGGATCTGCTCCAGCTGCTGGCCGCCGATTCCCCGCTGCCCACCACCTACGCCGGGGGAGTGTCCGGCATGGACGATCTCCACCGGATCCGCGAGCTGGGCCGCGACCGGCTCGACGCCACCATCGGCAGCGCGTTGGATATCTTCGGCGGCACCGGGGTACGGTACCGCGACGCCGTGGCCTTCAACCGCCGGGTTGCCGGCCAGGATCCGCCGCACTCCACCCCCTGACCGCTTACCCCATGATGGACCATGTGATCACTCAACCGTTTGCCGTGGCCAGTAACTTATTGATCTAACGCCGTAAACGTTAAACAGCAGCGGCTTGGACCATAAGGCCTTCCAGCCCCGACCGCGAGCCGTCTGGCCCCCAGTTTGGCCCGCCTGCCGGTTACCCCACGATGGACGATACGCCGTTGCGGCGGTGATACAATGTGTCAGCCTCCCAGGAGGCGGCCCGATGCCGGCGACGAACCGCTCCGCCGCTTCACTGCCCCCGCTTTTTTGTTTACCCTCCCGCCTTTTTTTGTCTTGAAATCCCTTGGCGAACGTGCTACCTATGCCCCTTAATTTCTGAATTGGTATTCAGTATGGCCGCTTACCCGTTCAGTGGCGGCTGATGACAGCCGGCCACCGGGCCCATGGCCCTTGGGTTTTACGGGCCGTGAACGTTCAGCAGGGCGACGGGCAGGGTTCCGGCTCGCCGCCGCAGACGCCGGGCTGAACGTTTACCGGCAGGAGCCGGGCGGAAAATGAGGGAGAGAGAGGTACCAGGGGGATGCAGTTAGCGCAATTTCTAGCCGAGAACAAGGGGGAAATCCAGGACCACTGGATCAGCCGCGTGCTTGACAGTTACGCCGAGGACGCCGCTGCCATTTTCAAGCGGGAACAGGATCGCTTCGCCAACCCGGTGGGCTACAGTACCCGCCAGACCCTCACCACCGTCTATTCCCTGCTTTTTGATCGCCCGGACCAGCCGGAGCCGGATCTCCAGCAGCTCCGGGCCGAGATGGAGACCTTCATCAAGATCCGGGCGGTGCAGACCTTCACCCCGGCGTCGGCGGTGGCCTTCATCTACGATCTAAAGGCCGTGGTGCGGGAAGCCGCCGCGAAACAGCGGGATCTGGCCGCCACTACGGCGGACTGGGAGCACTTCCACGACACCCTGGATCAACTGGCCCTGATCGTGTTCGATCTTTACGTGGCCTGCCGGGAACGCCTCTTTCAAACCAAGATCAATGAAATAAAAAGCATGAATTACATGCACACCCAGCACGGCTGTTCGGCGGCCGGGCAGGTGGATAAAACCACGCAGTTGATGGCGGATGTTCAACCTCTTCATACTCACAGCAACGAAGCGAGGTAATGGTCAATGAGAGTCCTGAAAGCCTTTATCGCGGTCGTGGCACTGGTCCTGGTCGCCCTGCTGGTGGCCCAGGTGCCTGGCGGGCAAAGCCTGCTCGGGATAGTGCTGCCCTATCTGGCATTTGCCATTTTCCTGGGCGGCTTTATCTACAAGGTGGTGGATTGGGCCAAGTCACCGGTGCCCTTCCGGATCCCCACCACCTGCGGGCAGGAAAGTTCTCTGCCCTTCATCAAGCAGAACAAGCTGGATTGTCCGACCACCAAGACCCAGGTGGTGGGCCGGATGCTGCTGGAGGTGCTGCTGTTTCGGTCGCTGTTCCGCAACACCAAGGCCTCCATCCATGACGGGCCCCAGCTGGCCTACGGCTCCAACAAGTGGCTCTGGCTCTTTGGTTTGCTTTTCCATTACAGCTTTCTGGTTATTGTTCTGCGCCACATGCGGCTGTTCACCGACCCCATCGCCGGGTTCGTCGCCCCGCTGGAGTTTGTCGACGGCTTTCTGGAAGTGGGGGCAACCACCATCTACCAGTCCAGCTTCATCCTGCTGGCGGCGGTGACCTTTCTCTTTCTGCGCCGGGTGGTGCGGCCCTACCTGCGGTATCTTTCCCTGCCGGCCGATTATTTCCCGCTCATGCTGATCTTTGCCATCGGTGCCACCGGCCTGCTGATGCGCCACGTCTTCCGGGTGGACATCGTCAGCGTCAAGGAGCTGACCGTCGGCCTGGTTACCTTTTCGCCGGCCATCAACGGCCAGATCGGCGCCATCTTCTTTGTCCACGTCTTCCTGGTATGCGTGCTGCTGGCCTATTTTCCCTTCAGCAAGCTCATGCACCTGGGCGGGGTCTTCATGAGCCCCACCCGCAACATGGCCAACAACAGCCGGATGGTGCGCCATGAAAACCCCTGGAACGACCCCAACATCAAACCCCACTCCTACGAAGCCTACGAGGATGAGTTCCGGGAGTTCATGGTAGAGTCCGGTCTGCCGGTGGACAAGCAGCCCGAACCCGCCCCCGCCGAGCCGGAAGCCGGCCAGGCCGCTCCCGAGGAAGAGTCCAAGGCGTGACGGGGTCGGTCTTGTTGGGCTGTGCCAAAAACTTTCAGATAAGGAACGACGACAATGGCAGATACCAAAGCAGCAGAAATGAAGGTTAAGGTGGTCAAGGAGCCGTCCCTGATGACCGGCTCCGTTCCCACCCGCGACTGGTGGGACGTGGAGGCGATCTTCAAGCCGGGCAACTACTGCTATCCGGCCAAGAAGAGTATTGTCGAATATCACGGCAAAAACCTTCCCGGACTGTTCGGGGAACCCCGGGACTGGGAAGTGGAAAGCGATGATTGGGTCCTGCCGGATAATTGGAAGGAGATCATCATCAACGGCATCAAGGAGCGGCTGGACAAGTTCCGCTCGCTTAAGATATTCATGGACTGCTGTGTCCGCTGCGGGGCCTGCGCCGACAAGTGCCACTTCTTTCTGGGCACCGGCGACCCCAAGAACATGCCGGTGATGCGCGCCGAGCTGTTCCGCTCGGTCTACCGCAACGATTTTACCACCGCCGGCAGGATCCTGGGCGAGATCGCCGGGGCCCGGCCCATGACCTTCAAGGTACTGAAGGAATGGTTCATGTACTTCTACCAGTGCACCGAGTGCCGGCGCTGCTCGGTGTTCTGCCCCTACGGCATCGACACCGCCGAGGTGACCATGATGGGCCGCGAGCTGCTCCATCTGGTGGGGGTCGGCACCAACTGGATTCTCGAGCCGGCGGCCAACTCCAACCGCACCGGCAACCATCTCGGGTTGCAGCCCCACACCTTCAAGGAAAACGCCGAATTCCTCATCGACGACATCGAAGAGGCCACCGGGGTCCGGCTGGAGAGCCTGAACTTCAACCGCAAGGGGGCCGAGGTTCTGTTCATCATCCCCTCGGCGGACGTGTTCGCCGATCCGGGGATTTTCACCTTTATGGGTTACCTGCTGATTTTCGAACAGATCGGGCTGGATTACACCATCAGCACCTACTCCTCGGAGGGCGGTAACTTCGGGCTGTTCACCAACAACGAGTTGATGAAAAAACTCAACGCCAAAATGTACGCCGAGGCCAAGCGCCTGGGGGTCAAGTGGATTCTGGGCGGTGAGTGTGGCCACATGTGGCGGGTGATTCACCAGTACATGAACACCATGAACGGCCCGGCGGATTTTCTGGAGGTGCCCAGAAGCCCCATTACCGGTACCGTGTTTGAAAACGCCGCCGCCACCAAGATGGTGCACATAAGCGAGTTTACCGCCGATCTGATCCATCACAACAAGCTCAAGATCGACAAGAGCCGCAACGATCACCGGACCGTGACCTTCCACGATTCCTGCAACACCGCTCGCGGCATGGGGCTCCTTGATGAACCCCGTTATATTCTGAAAAACGTATGTAACAACTTTTATGAGATGCCGGAGAACACCACCCGGGACAAGACCTTCTGCTGCGGCAGCGGGACCGGGCTCAACACCGGTGAGATCATGGACCTGCGGATGCGGGCCGGGCTTCCCCGGGCCAACGCCGTGCGCTACGTGGCCGACCGCCACGGAGTCGACATGCTCTCCTGTGTCTGCGCCATCGACCGGGCGACCTTGCTGGCGCTCAATCAATACTGGAATCCCGAGGTGGAAGTTTGCGGGGTGTCCGAACTGGTCGGCAACGCCCTCGTCATGGAGGGAGAAAAAGAGCGCGAAACGGACCTGCGTTTCACGCCCCTGGCAGGAATGGAGGGTTAAGATATGTACGGAACTGGACGAATCATTCCAGCATTGATCATCTTTGTCGGCCTGATGACCTTTCCCATCTGGTACAACGGCGGCAAAGCCCAGCAGCCGCCCGAGCTTGTGCTGCCCACGGAGTACGATGAGTGTGTGCGCGATACCCAGTTCATGCGGGAATCTCACATGGTACTGCTCCATGAGTGGCGGGACGACGTGCTCCGCAAGAGCGGGCCCCGCTCCGGGGTTACCGACCGCGGTCTGGAGTATGAGCGCAGCCTGCAGAAGGGGTGCATGAGCTGCCACTACGACAAGCAGAACTTCTGCGACCAGTGTCATGACTATACGGCCGTCGTTCCCGACTGTTGGGCTTGTCATCTCGAACCGACCAAGGAGGCCATCTAAGATGAAGAAGGACAGGCGAGATTTTCTTAAACTGGCAGGATGCGCGGCGGTCGCCGGAGTTGGCTCCTCCACTGCCTTTCGGTCGCTGCTCAGCGGCGAGGCCGAGGCTGCGGGCCTGAAAAGGGCCGGCACCAGCAAGGCCATGGAAGGCACCCGGCTGGCGATGGTGATCGATATCAAAAAATTTCACCAGCATCGTGGTCTTGCCGAGCGCTGTATCCGGGTTTGCCACTCCATCCACAACGTGCCGGATTTCGGCAACCCCAAGGACGAGATCAAGTGGCTCTGGACCGAAAACTTTGAAAACACCTTTATCAAGGATACCCACCGGCACCAGACTCAATCTTTGCATGGCATGCCGGTGCTGACCCTGTGCAACCACTGCGATAATCCCCCCTGTGTCCGGGCCTGCCCCACCAAGGCGACCTTTAAAAAGGACGACGGGGTGGTTGCCATGGACTATCACCGCTGCATTGGCTGCCGCTTTTGCATGGCCGCCTGCCCGTACGGGGCCCGGAGCTTCAACTGGCGCGATCCCCGGGGCACCGATGAGCACGGCAACCCCTTTATCGACGAGCTTAATCCGGAATATCCGGCTCGGGGCATCGGGGTGGTGGAAAAGTGCAACTTTTGTACCGAACGCCTGGCCGTCGGCCAATTACCCGCCTGCGTGGAAGAGGCGACAGACTACGAGGCCATGTTTTTCGGGGATCTCAACGACCCCGATTCCGAAGTCAGCCGGGTGCTGCGTGAGGAGTTCACCATTGTGCGGCGAGCATCCCTGGGAACCTATCCATCCGTCTTCTATATCATATAAGGTGAGCCGTCATGATTGAAAAAGCGTTACATGGGAGCAAGGGATACTGGACGTGGATAGCGTGCCTGCTGGCGGTGATCGCCATCGGCGGCGCCTTCTACGTGCAGCAGTGGAATTACGGGCTGGGGATCACGGGCATGAGCCGGGACGTATCCTGGGGCATCTATATTTCCCAGTTCACCTTCCTGGTTGGGGTTGCCGCCGGTGGTCTGATGCTGGTTTTGCCCTATTATCTGCATAACTACAAAGAGTTTGGCAGGATCACCATTCTCGGCGAATTCATGGCCATTGCCGCCGTCATCATGTGCCTGATGTTCATCATCGCCGACCTGGGCCAGCCCATGCGGGCACTCAACGTCTTGCTTTATCCCACCCCGCAATCCATGCTGTTCTGGGACATGGTGGTGCTCAACGGATATCTTGCCCTAAACCTGATATGCGGCTGGGCCATTCTCCACTCGGAGTACAAGGGCGTCAAATACGCCAACTGGGTCAAGCCCCTGATCTATCTTTCCATTACCTGGGCCATCAGTATCCATACCGTAACCGCCTTTCTCTATGCCGGTCTGCCCGGTCGTGATTACTGGCTCACCGCCATCCTGGCGCCCCGCTTTCTGGCCTCGGCCTTTGCCGCCGGTCCGGCCCTGTTGCTGATCATCGCCCTGATTATCGAGCGCAACACCCTGTTTAAGGTGGGGCAGGTGGCCAAGGATAAGCTGGTGACTATTATTACGTATGCCGCCATCATCAACTTCTTCTTTCTGGCTTGTGAATTTTTCTCCGCCTATTACAGCCAGTACCCGAGTAAGATGTACACCAAGGATTACCTGTTCTTCGGGCTGATGCAGGATGGCAACATCTTCAACAACCTGGTGCCCTACATGCAGGCCTCGGTGGTTATCGGGATCATCGGCATCGCCATGATATTGTTCGCCCGATCCCGCAAATCCGATATCCTGCTGGGAGTATCCGCCGGCCTTATCTTCCTGTCCCTGTGGATCGACAAGGGCCTGGGCATGGTGCTGGGCGGTTTTGTACCCAATCCCCTGGGCCAGGTGACCGAATATTATCCCTCCATCCAGGAGGTGGGGATCACCGCCGCGGTATGGGCCACCGGCTTTTTGATCGTCACCATTCTTTACAAGGTAGCCATCAGCGTCAAGCTGGAGAAAGAGCTTTAGATTTCAGCCGGCGGTTTAGATACAGCCTTTCTTGACATGAAGCAGGTTCGGAGAACTCCGGGCCTGCTTCATTTTTTGTAACCGTTCAGCCGCACTGCTGAATGGTTACGGCCCGTTAGATCAACAAGTTGCGGCCTTGGTAAACGGATCCATTTTGGTTTACGGCTCGCCGCCTGCTTGTTTTTTTGTTATAATTCCGATTTGTAACCAATCATAGGGTTTGTCTCGTGATCGTTTGCTTGAATTTTGATTAAGTTGGGATTCGTGAAGATAATTGAATACGCCAATTTTAACACCATTTCCCCGCCGCCGTCCCATGGTTCATTTGGCCGCCGGGGCGGGGTCAGCCTCGGCAGCCTGGCGGAACTGAATGTTGGCCACTCGGTGGGCGACGAGCCCTGGCGGGTGGAGCAG
>PWOG01000333.1 GCA_003557565.1 Desulfobulbaceae bacterium | reverse complement strand
TTCCAGACCGTGGAGCGCCGGGATGTGGGGATCAAGCTGCGGGTCAAGCCCCAGGTCACCGAGGGCGACGTGGTCCGTCTGGAGATCCAGCAGGAGGTCTCCAGTGTCGACCGCGACGATCTCGAGGCCGGGCTGACCACCAATACCCGCAATATCAATACCAGCGTCCTGGTGGAAGACGGCAGGGTGCTGGTCCTGGGCGGGCTGATCAGCGACGATGTCCAGGAGTCGGTGTCCAAGGTGCCCCTGCTGGGCGATATTCCCCTGCTGGGGGCGCTCTTTCGCCATACCCACAGCGAGCGGTCCAAGCGCAACCTGATGGTCTTCCTGCGGCCGGTCATTTTGCGGGATGATCATGAGGTGGGCGGCCGGATTACCCGGGAGCAGTACGAGATGATGCGCCAGCAGCAACTGGAGCGTGATGAACGTGGAATCAGACTGATGCCCGGTGAGCGTCAACCGGTGCTCGAGGAGTTCGAGGCCTTTGAAGAGCAGTACTCCCATCCCCATGAACCGTCGGCCGATTCGCCGGAGCCCCCGGAGTTTGAAGACGACGTGGTGTCCCCTGTACCCCTGGAGTCACTGGAGCAGGAAGAGTAGCCAACCTTGAGTGAAACAGCCCTCAGTAAACGGCCCTCCTTTTCCTTTGCCAAACGGCAGGGGGTTTTGGTGGCCGAAATCGATCACGGCACCGCCCGGGTGGTCAGCCGCGACGGCGCCACCCCGGCGGCCCTGGCCGAGTTGCGCCGCTTTATCGGCTTGCCCCTCAAGGTGGAGCGGGTCAGCCCCGAGCGCTACGAAACCCTGCTCCAGGAGACCTACGAAAGCGGCTCCAGCCAGGATCTGCTCAACTCCGGTGAGTTCGGCGACGAGTTTGATCTGGACTCAATCGCCCAGCAACTGGCCGAGCCCGAGGATCTGCTGGAGAGCCAGGATGACGCCCCCATCATCCGCCTGATCAACGGCCTGCTCACCCAGGCGGTCAAGGAAAACGCTTCCGATATTCATATCGAGCCCTTTGAGAACCGGCTCCGGGTCCGTATCCGGGTGGACGGCATGCTCCAGGAGATCATGCAGCCCAGCCGTCTGGTGGCCCCGCTGGTGATTTCCCGGCTCAAGGTCATGGCCCGGCTGGACATCGCCGAAAAACGGCTGCCCCAGGACGGCCGGATCTCGCTCAAGATCGCCGGCCGGCCGGTGGATGTCCGGGTCTCCACCATCCCCTCGGGTTACGGGGAGCGGGTGGTGCTGCGGCTGCTGGACAAACAGGCGGGCCGGCTGGACCTGGAGCAACTGGGGATGGCCCCGGAGTCCATGGCCCGGATGGACAGGATAATCCACCGCCCCAACGGGATCATTCTGGTTACCGGCCCCACCGGCAGCGGCAAGACCACCACGTTGTACGCGGCGCTCACCCGGCTCAACGAGAGCAGCCGCAATATCATGACCGTGGAGGATCCCATCGAGTACTATCTCGACGGCATCGGCCAGACCCAGGTCAACCCCAAGGTGGAAATGACCTTTGCCCGGGGGTTGCGGGCCATTCTCCGGCAGGATCCGGACGTGGTCATGGTGGGCGAGATCCGGGATCTGGAAACCGCCGAGATCGCCGTCCAGGCCAGCCTTACCGGCCACCTGGTGATTTCCACCCTGCACACCAACACCGCCGTGGGGGCGGTGACCCGGCTCCGGGACATGGGGGTTGAACCCTTCCTGCTCTCCTCCACTCTGGTGGGGGTCCTGGCCCAGCGTCTGGTCCGGGTGCTGTGCCCCCACTGCAAGGAGCCCTACACCGCCACCCCCGCTGAGATGGCCGACCTCGGCGTCGAGGCCGATATCAACAACCTGCCCACCTTCTACCGGCCGACGGGCTGCGAGCACTGCCACAAACAGGGTTTTGCCGGCCGGACCGGAATCTATGAACTGATCGTCGCCGATCATCACTTGCAGGAGATGATCCATAACCAGGCCGGCCAGTATGAAATCGAACGCTACGTCCGGACCCAGACCCCCGATATGCGCTATGACGGCTGGCGCCGGATCATCGACGGCGATACCACGGTGACGGAAGTACTGCGGGTCACCAGCGAGGACTGACGACATGGGCGCCTTTGAGTATTCTGCGGTGGACACTGCCGGCAAGACCCGCAAGGGGGTGCTGGAGGGCGATACTCCGCGCCAGGTGCGCCAGCAGCTCCGGGAAAAGGGGCTGATGCCGCTTGCGGTCAGCCCGGTGGCCGAGGGCCGGGGCAAGCCCGCCGTCCGTCGCTTGGGCGGCGGACGGATCCAGGCCTCGGACCTGGCGGTGATTACCCGCCAGATGGCCACCTTGGTCCGTTCCGGCATCGTCCTGGAAGAGGCCCTGGGGGCGGTGGCCGAACAGGCGGAAAAGCCCAGGCTTAAAAGCGTACTCATGGCGGTGCGTTCCCGGATACTGGAAGGTTACGCCGCCGACCAGGCCCTGGGCGAATTTCCCCGGGTCTTTCCCGAACTTTACCGGGCCACCCTGGCCGCCGGCGAGCAGGCCGGGCACCTGGATGTGGTCCTGGAGCGGCTGGCCGATTACACCGAGGCCCGCCAGCAGCTCCAGCAGAAGGTCATGCTGGCCCTGCTCTACCCGGTGCTGCTGACCCTGGTGGCTTTTGCCGTCATCTCCGCCCTGCTGGTCTATGTGGTGCCCCAGGTGGTGGAGGTTTTCGACCATATCGACCAGACCCTGCCGGCCCTGACCATCGGCCTGATCGCGGTCAGCGACTTTCTCCAGGCCAATGGCGTCATCCTTTTGCTCCTGGTGATTGCCGCCGCCTTTCTGGCCCGGATTCTGCTCAAGCGGGAAAAGATCCGCCGGCGGTTCCATGCCCGTCTGCTGACCATGCCCCTGTTCGGCAAGTTCGTCCGCACCCTGGACGCGGCCCGTTTCGCCCGTTCGTTCAGCATCCTCATCGCCAGCGGCGTGCCGGTGCTCGAAGGGCTCAAGATATCCTCCCGGGTGGTGGGCAACCTGACCCTGCGCGAGGCCCTGGACCGGGTCCGGACCAAGGTCCGGGAGGGGGCCAGCATCAGCAAGGCCATGAAGGCCGAAGGCTACTTCCCGCCCCTGACCATTCACCTCATCGCCAGCGGCGAGGCCAGCTCCAACCTGGAACAGATGCTGGACCGGGCCGCCGCCACCCAGGAACGGGAGACGGAAACGGTGATCTCGGCCACCATGGGGCTGTTTGAGCCGCTGATGATCGTGGTCATGGGCGGGATCATCCTGGTCATCGTCCTGGCCATCCTGCTGCCCATCTTTGAGCTCAACCAGCTGGTCCAATGAATCGCCTGGTAAACCTCCAGCAGCACCGCACCTTCGGGCGATCGGCCCGGCTTGCGTACCCGGGGTACGCGGCGCCGGTCCGCTTGCCCGAATCTGCGGCACTGCTGAACGTTTACGGTCAATTAGCAGCAGGTTATGGAGAAAACGGGTGATAATGTCTGGGCCTCGCTGTGAAAAAGGATTTACCTTGATCGAGATCATCATCGCCCTGCTGGTGCTGGGGCTGGTGGCGGTCAGCGCCGTGCAGGCCTCGGGCAACGCCATCAACAACCTGCTCTATCTCAAGGAACAGACCATGGCCCACTGGGTGGCGATGAACAAGGCCGCGGAGATCACCCTGGCCCCGGCGGACTGGGAACGGGATCCCAGCAGCGGCACGGCCATGATGGCCGGAAAAGAGTGGACCTGGGAATACAGTATCGATGACACCCCGGAGCCGGAGATTCGTGAGGTGGAGATCCGGGTCTGGCCGGAAGGTCGGGAAGAGCCGGCGGCGGTGCTCACCCTTTACCGGGAGACCCAATGAAGAGCAACGGCGTAACCGTTCACCAAGGCCAGCAACTTGTTGATCTAACGGGCCGTAACCGTTCAGCAGTGCCGCAGATTCGGGCAAGCAGCCAGGCGCCGCGTACACAGGGTACTCAAGCCGGGCTGATCGCCCGAAGGTGCGGTGCTGCTGAACGGTTACGTGGTTTTACCCTGCTGGAACTGCTGGTGGCCCTGGCCCTGTTTTCCGTGCTTTCCATGCTGACCTTCACCAGTATCCAGGCCATGATCGACAGCCGCCAGCAGACCCGCCAGGAGGCCGACCGCCTGGCGGCGGTACAGATGACCTTTGCCCGGATGGACCAGGACATCCAGCAGGCCAGGGCCCGGGGGATCCGCGACGAGTACGGCAATCGCCGGCCCGCCATGCATTATGAGGCCCACGCCGATGAAGGACTGGTCATGACCCGGGGCGGGCGGACCATCAACGTGCCCGGCCGCTCGGGGACTTCCCTGCAGCGGCTGCACTACCGACTGGAAGACGGCGAGCTGTGGCGGGACACCTGGCCGGTGCTGGATCGGGGGCCGCGCCTGGAGCCGTTCAGCCAGCGGGTGCTGGACCGGGTGGAAGCCATGGAGGTGCGTTTTTTGGACCAGCAGGGCAACTGGCATGACCGCTGGCCCCCCGACGACCACCGGATGATGGCGCTGGGACCGGAAGCGGAACCGGAAAACGGCGAGGAAGCCGATCCGGCGGCCCGATTCCCGGTGGAGATCATGCCGGCCGGGGTGGAGGTGTGGCTGGATTTGGAAGACTGGGGCCGCCTGCGCCGCCTTTTTGCCATCAACCGGGGTGATGGCGAATGAGTAAGCGATCACAGGGCACCGCCGAAAGCGGCGATCGGGCCGGCTCACGTACTGATGTACGCATCGCCGTCGAGGCTCACCACAACCTGCGGCACCCTGTAACCGCTTACTATTTTGCCCCCGTGATTATTTACGGTTGCTGGTACGCGAATGACAACAAATAGGCAAAAAAAGGTGGTAGCGTCAACTTATAGCCACCAGCCCCGAAAACGTTCAGCAGTGCCGCAGATTGCGGCAAGCGGCCCGGCGCCGCGTACCCCGGGTACGCAAGTCGGGACGATCGCCGCAAGCAGCGGTGCTGCTGGACGTTTTCGCAATGAACGGGGAGCGGCCCTGATCAGCGCCCTGCTGGCCGCCGCCCTGGTGGCCACGGTGGCCTCGGCGATGATCTTCAGCCAGCAGCTGGATATCCGCCGCAGCGGCAACATTCTTCATGGCGACCAGGCCTATCTGTACGCCCGGGGGGTGGAATCATGGGCCGGGGTGCTCCTGGGACGGGCGGAGGACGGGGAGGAATACGAATACCTGGGCCGCTCCCTGCCGCCCATGGAGGTGCAGGGCGGTCGGGTCGGCGTCCGGGTGGACGACCTGCAGGGGCTGTTCAATGTCAACAACCTGGTGCTGAGCCGGGAAGACGTTTTGGAAGAACAGCAGCAGATGTTTCGCCGGCTTTTGCGTCACTGCGCCATGGAGGAGGACCTGGAGCAGGCGGTCTCGGACTGGCTGGACGCCGACCAGGAGCCCCGTTTCCCCGCCGGGGCCGAGGACGGCGAGTACCTGCGGCATGATCCCTCCTACCGCACGGCGGACCGGCCCCTGACCGACGCCGACGAGCTGGCCCTGGTCTACGGTTTCGACGACGAGGGCTACGAGGAATGCCTCAAGCCCCTGATCACCGCCCTGCCCGAGGCCACCGCCGTCAACGTCAACACCGCGCCGGCCCCGGTTCTGACCGCCCTGGCCGACGAATTGAGCATGCGCCGGGCCGAACAGCTGGTGGATGACCGGCCCCAGCTGGGCTACTCCCTGGAGGAGTTTCTCGAGCATCCGTCCCTGGCCGGCACCGGTCTGGGCGGCAGCGGTTTGCTTACTGTCCAAAGCCGGTACTATATGGTACAATCCGAGGCCGTGATTGGCCAGGGCCGGGTGGTGCTGCACAGCCTGCTGAAGCAGGAAGGAAACACCGCCCGGGTGCTGCAACGCAGCCGTTAGGGCGAAATTGCCCATCATCCCTGGGAAACAGGTTGTAATTTATGAAGAAAATTATTGTCAGACTGGATGAAACGGCGCCCGCCGAGTGCGTCTGGCGCAAATTCGAGGCCGACGGCAGCGAGATCGGCGGGCGGGGCAGCATGGCCGACCTGGCCGCCCTTGCCGCCGGTTATCGCTTGTGGGTGCTGGTTCCCGGTACCGATGTACTGCTGACCAGGGTGAGCCTGCCGCCGGGCAACCGCAAGCAGTTGCTGGCCGCCATCCCCTACGCCCTGGAGGAATTTCTCGCCGCTGAGGTGGAAGATCAGCATTTTGCCGTGGGCGGGGCCGACGACAGCGGCGCCCTGGCGGTGGCGGTCATCGCTCGCCAGCGCCTGGAGCACTGGCTGGAACTCTGCCGGGAGCACGGCCTTACCCCCACCGGCATGGTGCCCGACGTGCTGGCGGTCCCCCTTGGTCCCCCCGATTTCCTCGAATCCCCGGCATCCCCTGAACCCTCGGCATCCCCGGCCTCCCTGGAATCCCTCGATGCCCCGGAAGATGCCGATTCCCCCGCGCCAGCCCATCCGGCCGGGCCGGCCCTGCTGATCACCGCCGACGGCCTGGCCCTGGTTCGCGGCGGGCCCCAGGACGGCTTCGTTCTGGAAAGCGACAGCCTGGCCATTCTCGCCGGAATGCCGGGGATCACCCCCGAGTCCCGTTTTGTGGTCTACCATGAGGGGCCGGCGGCGGAGCTGCCCGGGGAACTGGACGGCCTGGTGGCCGCACGCCGCCGAGTCAGTGATGTTTCGGCCCTGCTGACCCGGGGAATTCGGGAAAAAGAGGCGATCAATCTGCTGCAGGGGGAATACCGTCCCCAGGCCCACTGGGAGAAGCACTGGCGCCGCTGGCGTCTGCCCGCCGTACTGATTCTGGCCCTGCTGCTGGTCAACACCGCCATGGGCCTGCGGGAAAACCAGCGGTTGAGCCAGTACAGCCAGCAATTGCATCATGAAACAGTCGAGGTTTACCGCGCCGCTTTCCCAGGCGCCCAGCGGGTTGTCAATCCCCGGGCCCAGATGGAAAACGAACTCCGCGCCCTGCGGGCCGGAGGAGGAGACAGCGCCGGGCGCGGCTTTCTGCCCCTGCTGGAAGACGGCGGTCCGGTGCTGGCCGGGGCCGGCGGCATGCAGTTGCGCGGCCTGCGCTACCGGGGCGGAGAACTGGACCTGGAGTTGATGATCAGCGATCTCCAGGCCCTCGATGAATTAAATGATCAGCTTGAGGGCCGCGGCCTGGAGGTGGATATCCGCACCGCCACCACCCGGGATGACCGGGTTCAGGCCCGCCTCTTGGTAAGAGATGCCGGGTTGTAACGGTAACCAAACAGCCGCACCACACCTTCGGGCGATCAGCCAGGCTTGAGTACCCTGTGTACGCGGCGCCTGGCTGCTTACCCGAATCTGCGCACGGCTGTTCGGTTACGGCTCGTTAAATCAACATAATGCTGGCCTTGGAGAACGGTTGAGTTGTGATTATCCGATGAACAAGATGAACGGTGGCTACCGTGACGGTGACCGACAGTGATTGACATGAATGATATACGCGCCCGCTTGGACGCCCGGCTGGAAACCATGCTGGCCGATGTCCCGCCCCGGCAGCGGCCTTTGCTGTTCATCGGCCTGGGGCTGCTGGTGCTGGTGCTGGTCTGGCTGCTGCTCCTGGCCCCCCTGAGCTCTTCCCGGGACGCCCTGCAACGGGAAATCGCCGAGAGGGAGCAGGAACTGGTCTGGATGCGGGAAGCGGCCAGCGAGGTTCGACGC
>PWOG01000170.1 GCA_003557565.1 Desulfobulbaceae bacterium | reverse complement strand
CTCCTCGCCACGCACAATCTGCCCGGCTAGATCGGTCAACCTTTTGAAAATGATTTCCAGATCATGATCAAGGTGGTGAGCCAGCATGGTCACTTCGGAAAACTGCCGAGCCAGCAATTGTTCGCTGGTCTCCTTTCGCAGTTGGTGCAAAAAGAGGAAAGATACCAGGAAAACGGTGGAGGCGAACAACGCCAGACTTACGGTGATGATCCTGACCGCCGAAGTATGGCTCAGCAGGCCCGGCGACATCAGCGAGGCTGATCCTTTTTGTCCCGCCGACGGGCAGCCCGGCGGCGTTTCTTTTCTTCGTACATCAGGTCGTCGGCCGCCTTGAGCAACTGGTCCAAGTCCACCTTTTCGCCGGCGGGCAGGCGGGCCACCCCGATACTGGCCTCCAGCCGAAAGGGAGCTTCATACTCCTGCCGGGCCAGGTTCTCTGCCAGCCGGCGGCGGATGCCATTGCAGTCCTGACAAGACCCGCCGGCGGCGACCAGCACCGCGAACTCGTCTCCGCCCAAGCGGCCGATGACATCGCTTTCCCGGAAGGTCTCCCGCAGCAGGGTGCTCATGGTCCGCAGGGCGGCATCACCCTGTTCATGACCCATGGCGTCATTAATCAGCTTCATGTTGTCCAGATCGGCAAACACCAGGTAAAGATCCTGCTGTTGACGCTGGGCCAACCGAACCTGGTGGGCAGCCAGGATCATGAAACCGCGACGGTTGAACAGGCCCGTGAGCTCATCGGTAATGGCCAGCTCTTTGAGTTCTTCCCGCAACTGCACCAGTTCGCTGATGTCCACCCCCACGCAAACCAAAAGCTGCAGTCCGCCGGCGGCGTCGAAGCGGCAGGAGATATTCCAGTTGAGGGTGCGCCTGGAGCCATCCCGGGCCTGGATGGTCAACTCAAAACGCCGCACCCGATCAGGGGTATGACGGCAGGTAATATCACCGATCTGCTGGCGGGTGACGGCGTTGATCTTGAAAACATCCCACCAGTTGCCTCCCAGCAGTTCATCTTCTCGGTAACCGGAAATTTCCGTCACCGCGGGGTTTACGTAAAGAATGGTGCCGTCCGGGGCCAGTTCGCAGATGGCCGCCGGGATGGTGGTGACCAGCTCCCGGTAGCGCTCCTCTGATTCCTTCAGGGCCTGCTCCGCCTTGGCGCGCAAGATTTCGGCCCGGTGCATCTCGATGGCGTAACGCACGGCGTGCTGCAACAACTCGGGAGTCAGGCGGTGCTTGGGGATATAGTCGGCAGCCCCGGCCTTCATGGCCGCCACCGCCAACTCTTCGTCCCCCTGGCCGGTGAGCAGGATCACCGGCACCAGGCAGCCCCGGTTGCGCACTGTTTCCAGTAGATCCAGTCCATCCTTGCAACCCAGCCGATAGTCGAAGAGGAAAAGGTCGAATGAATCGGTCTCCACCTTGCTCACTGCTTCTTCAAAGGTGGAGGCAGTGAATACCGAAGGCGGCTGCTGGTCCGACCACTCATCCGCCAGGATATCCTGGATCAAAAACAGGTCGTCATCGTTGTCGTCCACCAGCAGGATTTTCCATGGGATGTCGAAGTCTGAAGGCAGAGTCATGACGGGTTAATCCTCCAGGGGCAGTTCCACTATTTCAAACCAGTAACGGCCAAGTTCCCTGACCTGCTCAACAAAATCCTGGAACCGCACGGGCTTGCGAACATAGGAGTTGACCCCAAGGTCGTAGGAACGGATGATATCCTCGTCGGACTGGGAGGTGGTCAGAATCACCACCGGAATTCGCTTCAGCCGGGGATGGCTTTTGATTTCCTGCAAGGCCTCGCGACCGTCCTTGCGGGGCATGTTCAAGTCAAGCAGGATCAAGCCCGGGCGCGGGCAGGTGCTTTGGGCATCGGCATACCTGCCCTGGCAGAGCAGATAATCCATCAGTTCCTCGCCGTCCTTGACCCAGCCAATGCTGTTGGTTACCCGATAATCCCGCAGGGTTTCACTGATAAGCAGGTAATCATCCTCATCATCCTCGGCGATTAGGATGTTCACCGGCCGTTTTTCCTGGTACATGGTGACTTCTCTCCGTACGTTTTCATATTTGCGCGACCATCGCGTGAACGCTGCGCAGGCGTTCCGAGGGCGCAACAAGGCTCAATCAAGCGGCTAAAACCGCAAAGACTTCCGAGAATAGGGGGGGGGACTGTTAGGTATTAATAATAGAAATTTTTATTTTGTAAACCACGGTAATTTAAAAAAAACAATAACATCCTTAAATCACTGTCAAAACCAGTGGCCTTGCTCAGCCCGCCGGCAGGAAGACATAAAAGGTGGTCCCCTCCCCCGGTTGGCTCCGGGCGGTCATTTCACCATAGTGGTTTTCCACGATTTTTTTACAAATCGCCAGGCCGATACCGGTCCCCCGGTACTGGTCCCGGGCATGCAGCCGCTGGAAGGGGCGGAAAATCCGGTCCAGGTATTTTTCGTCAAAACCTATGCCGTTGTCCCTGACCATGATTTCCAACCGTTGACCGTCGCCGGCTCCCTGCTTCACTTCCACCAGGGTATTGAGGTTCGGTTTCTGAAACTTCAGGGCGTTGCCCACCAAATTCAGAAAAAGTCGGTGCATCTGGCTGCGATCACCATTGATGGTGGGTAATTCCCCCACCTCCACCCGGCCGTTCTGCTCCTTGATCCGTTGCGCCAGGTCGGCTTTGACCTCTTCCAGCACCTCGTTGAGATTCACCGGAGCCATTACCTGCTCGCGGGAAGTGAGCCGAGAATAGTTGAGCAGATCTTCGATAAGCTGTCGCATGCGCATGGCCGCTCCCTGCATTCGTTGCAGGTAGTCACGCCCCCGCTCGTCCAGGTTGTCGGCTTGCTTGAGCAGCAGGCGATCACCGTAGGAGACGATGGTTCGCAGGGGTTCCTGCAGGTCGTGGGAAGCGATATGGGCAAAATCGCGCAGCTCGTTGTTGCTGCGCTCCAACTTCAGGGCGTAGGCCGCAGCCGACTGGCGAATCTCCAGCAGTTCGGTGATATCGGTGATGAAAGCAAAGGAACCGGTCAGCCGATGCTGGTCGTCCAAAATCGAGGTGGCGTGGAAACGGGCGTGCACCTCGCTGTTGTCCTTGGTCTGCAGGGTGATATTGAAGGCCCGGTGGCAGCGGTTTTCCCGCTGGCCAAGCTGTTCCCGGAAAATCTCCACGTTCTTGCCCCGAACAAACTCGTAGGGCAACCTGCCCTGCATTTCCTCGTAACTGTATCCCAGCATCCGTTGCAAGGCCTCGTTTACCATCACCGTGCGGCCTTCGACGTCCAGTTCCCAGTAGCCTTCCGCCGCCGTGTTGATGATGGTGTGGTAACGCTTCATCTGCCGGCTGAGGTTGGCGGTACGCTGGGCTATGGTCTCCTCCTGTCGGGCGATCAGCTCCTGCCGGGCCAGCCACTGGCGTTGCAGGCGGTTAAGCAGGACATAGAGCGCACCGCCCACCAGCAGCAGGGCAACCATGTGCCCGGCCAGCATCCAGTTGATCTGGGTGGCGATCATTCCCAAGTGGGGAGAAGCGGGAAAGGTAACGCTGATGCCGCCACGGAGGTCGCCCACCTCGTAACCATTGACGGCATGACAAGACATACAGGCCGGCTGCACATAAAGCGGCGACATGTAACGATAAACCCGCCCTTCCGGCTCCGTCTTCAAAGTAAAACGGCTCTCCTGCCATCCCTTCTCCAAATCCTGCAGGACTGCTTTTTCCCAATCGTCCGGGGTGTTGACCGGGTTTACCGGGCTGGCGCTGGTCAGGTGCAGCACCAGGCCTTCCTGCCTTTTGGTAACCCTGGCGATCTCCCTGGTCATGTAGGCTGGATTGATCTTGGTCAGCTCCAGGCCGTCCGTGGTGACCAGGTCGCGGTGGGATACACTGAGGTAGGGGTTGGGTGGGGTGCTTTCGCTTACCGGCACATAAACCCCACCATGCTCGGCGTTCCAGAGACGGGCGTCGCTGATCAATCGAACCATGCCCTCGGCATAGTAACGGGCCGTTTCATGAGTGTGTCCCCGCAGGTTCCAGTAACTGGTTCCGGCGGAAAGCAGGGTCAAAAGCACCAGAAAAAACAAAGGCCAGCAGCAGAAATGTTTACTGGCCAGGTACTTCTCAAAGGTTCTGCCGATCATGCGATGTTTTGCCCCAAGAAAAACATTCTTAAAATGCCCGATTATACCCTGCCAAGAACCTCGGAGCAAGATCCGCCGAACTGGAATACGGGAGTGAAAAGGACGTTGCTTGCCCAAAAAAATGACTAAGGTGCGTTTGACCCCACGGCCTGGACAGCGCTGTGCTTCAGGGTAAGCAATCACCGGGGCAAACCGTGATTGCTTACTATTCAGGAGTACCAAATGGTCAGCAGAATATCGGCTGCCACCACCAGGAGGGATACCGCCACGATAAAGATATAATTGATGTGCTCCTTGGATTTGACCACCGAGGACAGCACGTAATTAAGCAGTTCCCGGTCGTCGTCGGTCAGCTCTTTGCCCGTCTTAACCTTTTCCCGAAGGCCGTTGGCGGTGATGATCCGTTTCCTTTTTTCGGTGATAAAATAACGGTAGGTAAAAAAAACAATGTAGCCCAGCACGGCGAAATACCATATGGGTCTGACCCAGGCGGGATTAAGGGCCTCGACGATGGTCAGGATCCGGAAGGCGACGGCGGCCAGCAGGCCCAGAATCATGGCCCCGTAGATTACCGGCCCCGGCATGGTATGGGGAAGTTTGTTGATCATAACAATCCTGCCCGGATATGCGGCAGCCGATTCAGTCCTGCAATTACTTGTGATAGCCGGTGCCCAGCCGGATGCTCCAGGCCCGGTAAAGTTGTTCGAGCAACAGCAGGCGGGCCATTTCGTGGGTGAAGGTCATGGGGGACAGGGACAGGGTGAAATCAGCCCGGTTTAACACTTCCGGGGCCAACCCCAGATGGCCGCCCAGGACGAAGACCAGCCGGCTCCTGCCCTGCCCTTGCCAGCGCCCCAGCAGTTCGGCCAGCTCCGGCGAGGTAACCAGGCGGCCACTGGAATCCAGGGCCACCACCAGGGCGTCATCGGGGATTCGGGCCAGCAGCAGACGCCCTTCCTCCCGGATCAGCCGGGATTCATCATCGCCTTTTCCCGGCCGGGGTGCTTTTATGGCTTTGAGTTCAAGCTCAACATGGCGCCGCAGGCGGGCGGCAAAATCGTCGATTCCCCGGACCAGATAGTCTTCTTTGGTCTTGCCGGGGAAAATGAGCTCAAAGCGCATCTTTCATGTGGCGGCAAAACTCCTCGTAGCTCAGGTCCTCCTTAAAACCGGGACACGAGCTGGTGATCACCTGGAAGTTGCCGGGGTCCTGGATCATGCTGGGGTGCAGCGGCCACTGCCGGCAGCGCCAGGGTTTGCCCGGGTGGATGGTGCAACCGTGATCATAAAATATGCAATGCCCGTCCACTATCTTCATCTGCACGGTATTGCCGCTAACCCGCAGGTAACGCTGTGTGACTTCCTCCAGGGGCATGCCCAGATGGGCGCTGAGCCGTTGCTGGTCGTTTTTATCCAGGGAAACCGTGGTTTCCCCCTGGCAGCAATAGCCGCACTGGCGGCATTCGTAAATATCTTCAATGGACATAATCTGACAACCTCGCAATAAATTCGAATGTAAGCGATCACAGGGCACCGCCGAAAGCGGCGATTGAGCCGGTTCACGTACTGATGTACGCTTCGCCGTCGGGGCTCACCACAACCTGCGGCACCCTGTGACCGCTTACCATTTTGGCCCCGTGATTACTTACTCTAGAATCATGGTGAACTTACTTGCTGCATTCTTTTAATTAATGGGCACCCTTGGTTTTTCAGGTTTTCAGTTTTGCATCAAACGGGCCGCATCCGCCGTGAATAGACATAACCAAGGGTACGGTAAATCAGTTTGGCGGCGGTGAAGGTGGCATGTTCCAGGCCCGGCCGTGGGGCCAGCTCCACCAGGTCCATCCCCACCAGTCCCTGCTCATGGCCGGCCAGGGCGCGGATCATGGCGGTTAACTGACGCCAGGACAGACCGTCGGGTTCCGGGGTGCCGGTGGCCGGCATGATCGCCGGATCCAGACCGTCGACATCGATGGTGAGGTAAACCGGCCCCCTGATTTCGCCCAGCAGTTGCTCCAGCCAGTCGCTTTGCTCGTGGATCCGGGGCATGGTGAAGGGCCGCCAGTTATTTTCCCGCACCAACTGCCACTCCTCGGCAGAAAAGGAGCGAATTCCAACCTGGCTGAAAGGAACCCCCAAATCGTTCACCCGTCGCATCACGCAGGCATGGCTAAGGGGGGTGTCGTCGTAACGGTCACGCAGATCAAGATGGGCGTCCACCTGGACAACGTGCAGATCGGGGTATTTGTCCCGCATGGCCGCCACCGCCGGGCCGCTCACGGTATGCTCGCCCCCCAGCAGAACGGGAAAAAGGCCATCCGCCAACTCCCGGGCCACGGCCTTTTTAATTTGATCACAGGCTCCTTCCAGATCATAATCTTCCAGGGGCAATGGCGGGCGGGTTACTATACCGGCCCGAACGGTTTCCTGAAGAAGCTCGTCGTCAAAAATTTCCAGGGCCGGCGAGGCTTCCAGAATCGCCACCGGTCCGGCCTCGGTTCCTCCTCCCCAACTGACGGTTCGGGCCATGGGGGCGGAAATCAGCGCAAAGCGGGGGGATGAAACTCCGACGTTGGCTTCATCACCCAAAAACTGAGGGTTAACGGCGGGCGCATGCATAGGTTTTACATCAAACATTGGAATTCGGTTCCAAAGGCGACAAACTACCGTGCCTTGGATTTTGGTGAGGAACTTTGGTCAGTGGACCGCAACAGGCCCAAAACATCCTCGTAGACCCTGTTGCCCTGCGGTTTCCTTTCGCCCGGCTCCGTACTCTCGCGTTGGGAAGTGGGTACAGTAAGATCAGTAAGATCAGTAAGAGCGCTAAAGTCCACCGCAGACTCCTGGGTCTTGCTCACCGGTCCGGCTTTCTCAGCCACATCCATCATATCGGCCACATCGTGTTCAACAGCGTCGACCAGATCAGGTTCTTCCGTCTCGTCAACATGTTCGGCCACCGGTTCAACCATCGACTCCTGGGCCTGGACGGCCGCATCATCGGATGAGGAGGGAGATTCGGTGTTTTCAGCCATGGCCGCCCTGTTCTCGGTATCCAAAGAGGCTTCCAGTTTATCCAGATCGATGGTTTGCGCCGTTTGTCCACTTTGTGTCTCGTCAAAAACCAAATCCCCCGGGTCCAGAACTTCATATTCTACCGGCCCCGACCCACTGGTCTTGAAATCAAAATCATCTGGTTGCAATTCACTGGCAGCAGACTCAGCAGCTTCCACTTCCGAATCGGGCACTGCCCGCTCCTCTACTTCCAGCTTTACCCCCTCTGGTTCAGGCAACTCAAATTCCGGTTCCGGCTCCGTCACATCGGGTGCAGACTGTACTGGATCGGGCAACTCAAACTCAGGTTCACCTGAACTCTCGGACTCGAACTCAGACGTTGACTGCTCAGAAAGTTCAAACTCCAACTCAGTGCTTTCGGGCTCGGGCGCCGGCTGCTCCGGCAGCTCCAACTCCAGTTCGGTGTTTTCCGGCTCGGGCGCCGGCTGCTCCGGCAGTTCCAACTCCAGTTCGGTGCTTTCCGGCTCGGGCGCCGGCTGCTCCG
>PWOG01000138.1 GCA_003557565.1 Desulfobulbaceae bacterium | reverse complement strand
GTTGGAAGGCTTACGATCGGTCTTCCTTACACAATCCTTGGCTGGATTCGCGGAGAGGATGAAGGTTCTGCAGTACTGGAAGAGGACCCGCTTCAGTCAGAATTTATACAGATCTCCAAAAGCCAGCTTGAATTAATTAATGAAATACGATCCAGAATTACAGTAAACCTGGATGAGGAAACGGGTCTTTTAACAAGCCGTGTCTCACTTCACGATGCACGGGCATCTGCCGAACTGAACCGACACCTGATTGAGCTTCTAAAAGAATACGTAACCCAATACCGAATCGAAAAAGTGCAGCAGGATCTGGAGTTTGTGGAAGAACAGCACGCAGCTGCCCGTGAACGCTTTGAGAATCGCCAGATTGCTCTTGCTGATTTCCGGGATGCAAATGTTTCACTGGCAACGGCCCGTGCACAAACCGAGCTGGAAAGATTACAGGATGAGAAAAATCTTGCGTTTAATCTCTATAACAGCCTGGCCCAGCAATTGGAAGAAGCCAGATTGCGCCTGCAGGAACAGAAGCCGGTGTTTAGTGTGGTACAGGCGGTGAATGTGCCGAGTGATAAGAGTAGTCCGAGGAGGGGGGTGATTGTAATCATAAGTTTATGTGTCGGAATTATTATATCTGTTTCATCTGCATTAATTAAATCGTATATGAGAGATAAAAAAATGATTTGATGAATAAGGAGAAATAATTTATTAATGGATCAAAAAAAGATAACCGGAAATTTATTCTCTGGTGTATCATGGTTACTTAGCGGCACTTCAATACAAGCTGTTTTACAGATAATAGTACTAATAGTCCTTGCGAGAATTTTAACTCCTGAGGATTTTGGAATTATAACTGCTGCCCAAATTATCATCAACCTTTCTTTAATATTTGCCCAATTAGGAGTTGGTCCGGCTTTAATACAAAGAAAAAATATAGCAAGCCGCACAATTAGAACTGGAAATACTATTTCGTTAGTTTTTGGGTTCTCACTATTTGTTTTAACATTTTTATTATCGGGTTATTTAGAGAGATTTTTTGATATTAGTGGCTTATCTCTTGTAATAAAATTTCTGTCCATTTCATTTATTATACAATCAGTAAGTGTTATCTATGAATCACTTTTATATAGAAAGTTTAGATATAACATTATAGCTATTTCAGAAGTCATTTCTTACCTGGTAGGATATGGACTGCTTAGTATTACTTTTGCGTATTTAGGTTTTGGATACATGTCACTGGTATATGGCATTTTAGCAAAACATTTAATTAAAACTTTAATTTTGTTTGCAAAAAGTGAAAAAAAGTATGGCTTAAGTTACTCAAATAAAGAAGCAAGGGAAATTCTTATATTCGGCGGTGGTATGACATTATCAAAGATATACAATTATTTTGCCTTGCAAGCCGATAATGTAATTATTGGGAGATATCTAAACGCTGAAATTCTTGGAATGTATAGCAAAGCTTACCAATTGATATCAATGCCAGCTAACTTGATAGGAGGAGCATTAGACAAGGCATTATTTCCAATTTTTTCGGCTATTCAGGACGACCTTAATAAAGTAGTTAGTTATTATTATTCAATTTTATCTTTGATTTGTACATTATTGTTGCCAGTATCTGTAGTTTTATTTTTCAATTCTGAAAATGTAATATTATTAATTTTGGGAGAACAGTGGATTGAAATTGCCCCTGTGTTTGGAATATTAGTGATTGCTTTGTTTTTCAGAACCGCTTATAAAATTAGCGTATCAACACTTAGATCCATCGGGTTGGTGTATAAAAATGCCCACTTTCAATTACTCTATGCTTTTAAAGTAATTGTATTTTCCTTAGTTGGAGTTAGATATGGTGTTTTTGGAGTATCACTTGGTGTGCTTATGGCTATCATATCTATTTATGTAATACTTTATTTTTACACTTCTAATAAATTAAAAAGCGACAGTTATAATTTATTCTCAACTCATATTGATGGTTTTGTGTTGTTATTTATTATGAATATTTTTATGCTATTTCAGTTTGGGTTCGACTTGCATGGATATATGAATCTAACAATGTCTATAATATTATATATTATAACTGTATTAATATATATTATTGCAACTAATTATTATAAAAGAAATTACATATTAAATATATACTATGAAAAACTTAATTCTGCACGGTAGTTTTCATGTAGACAATTTCGGAGATATTTTATTGATGCAATTATATCAAAGGTGGATAAAAGAAATAAGAAGTGATGTGAATGTAATAATACCAACATTACCAGATGAATTAAGCAGGTACAATTTATATCAAAACGAAGATGTTCATTTATCAGTTTGTCATGGAGCAATTCTTTGTGGTGGTGGTTATTTTGGAGAACCGGATAGTGGTATATGGAAGTGGGGGTTTAAATTTGTTGACAGGCATTATTTTAAAGTAAGAGAATTGATAAAATACGATATACCATACTTAATCAATGGAGTAGGATTCGGGCCTATTACAAATAGAATTACAAGGATGTGCGCATATCGAATTTTAAATGAAGCCGAATCTATATCCGTCAGAGATAATGAATCATTAGAATTTATCAAAGCCTATTACGGAGAAAACATAGATGAAATAGAAGTAACCGCAGACTCTGTCATTTCAATTGCACACTCAAGAGTAAATTTAAATGATCAGGATTTTGCTAAGGTTGGCTTACATTTAAGTGGAAATATAAAAGAGAATAGTTACAATAACTTACTCAATTCAATAATAGAATACTTCAAACTAAATAATGAATACCAAATTCTTTTTATTAGAGACAGAGTAGATGCAAAAGATCAAATTGAAACTTATCAATACTTGAAAGAGAAGTTAGATATAGATCAAATTGATTACATAAATCCGAATAAACTCATAGATAATATAAGCACAATTGGAAATATAATTACTAGTAAATTACATGTGGGAATTTTAGGTGCTTGTAAAAATAGTTCTGTTATTTCATTTCCAAAGCATAATAAAACAATCAGATTTTATAATCAGATAGGCGAAGCAGATCGGTGTATATATGGAAATGAAATAAATTATAATTTAATTAAATCAAAGCTAGATAAATACTTAAATAAGCCAATCGTAATAGATGAAAATATAATTAACAGTGCTTTGCATAATAAAACAATGATAGAAAGATTTATCGAAAATTTGTAACAATGAAGTTACTTCTTATAGCAGCATCTAATTTTACCGGAGGAGCTCAAAAAATTCTTATCAATTTGAATGATATTTTTAATTCGAGTGGATTTGAAAGCAGAATCATATTTTTGAAGGGAGAAAAAAACTGGGAAGGCAAAAACTTTCAAACTTTGGAAAACAAAAATATACTATCGAAGATAATTGAGCTAAGGAAAATTATTAATCAATTTGAACCTGATGTCGTAATATCTACACCTACACATATAAATATTTTTGTGATAATAGTGAGAATGTTCACAAAATGTAAACCAAAACTAGTCATCAGACAGGCAACACATTATTCTTACGAGAAAAAAAATAATGTCGGCTTTACCAGTTATTATTTATCACTTCTTGCAGCAAAGTGGTTATATCAAAAATCTGATAAGGTAATATCATTAACTGATAGTATGCAGAAAGATTTAATTGAGAATATTATAAATATTTCAGAGAAGACCGTTGTTTTAAAAAATCCAACAATCAATGAAAAGGAATATAAAAGTCGCCAAAACATCGATCTTATTTCGGATAGAATAGAAATCAAAAGGCTGGTTTATATTGGAAGACTGTCTAAACAAAAAAATATTCCGCTACTTTGTAGTGTAATGAGAAATTTAAAAGATAAGGGATGTAGCATTCATCTTGATATTTACGGCCAGGGTGACTATGAATATTTAGTCAGAAATGAAATTGAACAAAGTAATATTAATGCTACAATTCACGGGTTTGTTGATAAACCATTTGAAAATTTGACTAGCAATGACCTCTTGTTATTGGTATCGAAATATGAAGGTAGCCCAAATGTAATTATTGAATCGATGTATAATTATATTCCTTTTATAGCAACTGATTGTCCAGGCGGACCCAAAGACATAATAAATGAATCAGAATTTGGAGTTCTTAGCAAAAATGATGAATCATCAATTGTATCAAACATATTATCTATAACAGAGAATGGATATTCAGTTGATATGCTAAAAAGAGCTAAAATAGAATCATTAAAGTATAATTATAGTTCAGCAGGGCAAACATATATCGATAAAGTTTTGGAAATAAAATAGCCAAGTGAGAAAAAATAATTTAGATATTATTGATTTATCGACTCTGTTTTTATTGTCAGGCGGATATGGCCTCCTAAACATTCTGTTTACACTGCTAAATTTTGATATAGCAGTTAACGCGGTATTTCAAGTATTAATACTTCTGGTATATTCTGTAATTATTTTAAGAACATTCAAAAGAAGAAATAGATATTTCACATATATAAAAGAGATACTCAAAAATAATCAGTTATTGATCTTCTTTTTGTTATTATGTGCAGTTTCGATAATGTGGTCTGTAGATAAAAGCCTCGCTGTACAACGTATCATTGCATTTTTACTCACATCATATATTGCAATCTACTTTTATGTCAAATACAACACTGAAAAATTTATTACAATATTATATGTGTCATTCTATATTGTAATTATAGTATCAATATTTTCAGTTCTCATAATTCCAGATTTAGCAATACACAGGCTTGATGCTCACGAGGGTGATTGGAGAGGGATATTTACACACAAAAACAATTTGGGATGGTTTACTTCTCTATGTATAATTATCTCATTTTCAGTACTAAACAAGAAAGTTAATATTTACAGAGTTGCTTTTTTGTTACTAAGTCTGTTATTACTAATTATGAGTGGAAGTAGAACCTCATGGGTGGCACTTTCAATCATTATTTTTGTTTATTTTTTAATTAAAAACTTAAAAATTAACAAAAAACTATACTATGCAATTTTAGTACTAATTGTACCAGTAGTTATAATATTTATAAACTACTTATTTAATAATTATGATTTCATATTAGGTCTGATTGGAAGAGATGCCACACTGACTGGAAGAATAAACTTGTGGGCTCACAGTTTTAATGCAATTTTAGATAGACCTTTATTAGGATATGGTTTTGGTACATTTTGGGACTCAAAAATAATTAATGAAATTTGGACATGGATTTGGTTGCCTCCCCATGCTCATAATGGATATGTAGATCTGTTACTGCAGTTAGGAATACTTGGATTCTCTGTTTTTATATATCTATATGTATTTTATGTAACTAAATCAGTGTATAGACTAAATAAAAGATTTAAGTTTGATACATTTATATTTACAACTTTTTTAATTCATTTGTTCATATTAGGATTCTCCGCTGATGTTCTTTTCCGCCAAAATAGTATTTATTGGGTCATTTTTTTAATATCTGTATTTAATATTAATGATAGAACAAATTATGAGAAAAAAGACTAAAATACTATTTATCACAAACACAGAATCAAGAGGTGGAGCACAGCAAATGTTGTCACGCTTGTATAAATATTCAAAAATTCAAGGCTATGACTCGTCTTTAATATTTTTGTTTGAAGGAAATGATTCTTTCAAAGATTTAGGAGGCATATCTATTGTAAAAAATGATATGTTTAAATATTTAAAAGTACTACCACTACTTTTACTATTTATATATAAAAAAAAACCAGGCATTATTATATCATTTCTACCTTTATCAAATATTTTAGCGCAAACTGCAGGTTTTATATGCAGAGTTAAATATAGAATTGCGTCCCAAAGAAATCCTTCTTATACCTATGGCAGTACCGTTAGATTTTTGGATAAAATTGTTGGTACTATAGGTGTCTATAAGAAAAATGTGATGATATCCAATTCTTCCTATAACAGTTTCAAAAATTACCCAAAAAACTATAAAAAAAAGGTTGAAATAATACATAATGGGATAGAAACAAAGATATCTCAACTATCCAAAATAGAAGCAAGACTTAAATTTAAATTACCTGATGATAAAACTATTCTTGTAAATACTGGTCGTTTAGTTGAACAAAAGAATCAAAAATTTTTATTAGAACTTATGCCTTACTTAGATAATTCTTTTCATTTAGTTATTGCCGGAAGAGGTAAATTCAAAGATTATTTTGAAAGCCTTATTGAGGATGAGAATCTTGAAAATAAAGTAAGCTTATTAGGATTTGTCAAATCAACAGAAGTTGTAGATTTATTACAGGCTTCTGATATATTTTTATTTCCATCTATATTTGAAGGGTTTGGAAATTCATTACTTGAAGCATTGTCTGTAGGATTACCAGTAATTACTAGTGATCTTGATATTTTTAGAGAAATTCTAATATGTGACAAATATAATGCTGGTGTTATTTGTGATACGGATTCACCAGAAGATTGGATTGATGAAATTATTAAAATTAAGTCTAATATAAATTATCGGAAAGAATTATCAGCTAATGCTATAAAGAGATCTGATAATTTTACTCTAAACTCGATGCTTAATAAATTTCTGAAAGGGATTGAATGAATATCTTTCTGTTCCATTTTATAAATATTTAATTATTTCTGAATTAAATTGAATAGAATTAAAATAAATGGGTGCTCTGTTTCTAATCTTAGTTTGAATGAACTGTTGACTACTATTAAACAGAATATATTGAATACCAAAAAAGATATTCCATCAATTATGCTTTCTGCCAATATTCATAGTATAAATCAAGCGCATAAATATCCCTGGTTAAAAAATCTGATTAATGAAGCTGAAATTGTCCGAAACGACTCTGCCGGTATTCAGTTTGCAGGTAAAATTCTTGGCACACCCATAAAAGAACGATTAACCTGGGCTGACTTCGGCTGGGATCTGGCCGCTTTTTGTGAGAAGGAGGGGCTCACCCAATATTTTTTGGGCAACAAACCCGGCATAGCTGAAAAAGCAAAGGCAAAATTACAGGAAAAGCATCCGAACCTTAAAGTAGTTGGAACGCATCATGGATATTTTGAGAAAGAGGGAGACGAGAATGAAAAGGTTGTTCAAGAGATCAATTCATTGAAACCGGATATCCTGATTGTTGGATTTGGAATGCCACTGCAGGAAAGATGGATTCGCGACAACCGGGAAAAGCTGGATGTAGGTATTATTATGACCGGGGGAAACTGTTTTACTTTTCTGGCCGGAGAGGAATCCCGTGCTCCAAAGTGGATGCATGAAAATGGTCTGGAGTGGTTGTATCGATTCTTAAAAGAGCCACGAAGAATGTTCTCAAGGTATATTATCGGAAATCCTCTTTTTTTGTTCAGAGTTCTACTGCAGAAAATGGGGAAGTAGTACTGATCAAATTTTTTTGAATCATCTCCTCAAACGTACTCCTAACAACAATCCAAATTGATCTCCGACAAGCGCCCCATTGTCAAAACCGGATTCCATCATCAGGCTGATAAAACGATCTCTCCATTGAACAGGTACTTCAAGCCCCGCAAAAAAGCTCCATTGATCGATTGATGGGTCGAAGAGTGGTTCTTTTTCCGGATCTTCCGGTATCCGGTTATCCCATCGTTTGCCGTAGTTGCGGCTAAATGTACCCCGGGTGGTCAGTAAAATATTTCGGGGAAGTGTAAACGACATGCCGAGATGATGTGCTACTATCCTGTTATTGAATACACCAACCTCAGGGTGTGAACTTGGAATAAACAAAGGGTTGC
>PWOG01000083.1 GCA_003557565.1 Desulfobulbaceae bacterium | reverse complement strand
TATGTTTCTCGAGTTGAAACTCGACACCCTTTTTCCCGTGACCAAGATTTAAGACCGAGGTTTTATGCTGTTTCGTGGCTTCACCATCCTGGGTGTCATGCTGCTGTCTCCAACCCTGGCGGCAGGACAGCCGGGGGTGGTGGAAACCCGGGCCGGTGACCGCCTGATGGGGCAACTGGTGCGTATTGACCAGGGGGTTTTGTATCTTGAAACCACCTATGCCGGCACCCTGGAGATCGACCAGGATCAGGTGTTGAGTTTCAGCAGTGAAACCCCCATGAATTTGCGCCTGGAAGATGGCACCACTATGTCCGGACCGATCGCTGCGGCCGAGGAAGGGCCGGCCGGGGATAAAGGATTGCTGACCGTCCGGGGCGAGGAAGGTTACCGGCAGGTCGACCCTGACCGGGTGGCAGCGCTGTGGCAAACGTCGGCGGAGGATCCGGCGGTGGTTCTGGCCGCCCGGCAACAGCGGCGCTGGCAGTATGAAGCCGGCCTGGACCTGACGGGCAAAGAGGGAAATACCCGGGAGTTTGGCCTGGGGGCCGATTTTGTCGCCACCTTAAAAGGCCCCGATGATACCCTGCAATTGATCAGTGAGTACGAGCGCCGGGAAACCGACGGCGAGAAGACCACCGACCGGATGCTGGGCGCCATCGACTACGAGGCCTTTTTTCATGAGTTATGGGGCTGGTATGCCCGTACCGCCCTGGAAACCGATGATATTGATCAGATCAACCTGCGATCCACCACCGGCGCCGGTATATCCTTTCGTCTGCTCAACCGGGAATATCAAAGCCTGGTGGCACGGGGTGGTGTCGGCTATCGCTATACCAATTATGACAACTTCTCCAGTGAATCCGATCCCACCCTGGATCTGGGGCTGTTTCACCGCTATGAACTGACTCCTTACTGGCGGTTGCGCAACGAGCTGACCTATTCCCCGAGTATTGCAGACTTTAACGAATACCGGATTGTTCATGACAGCTCCCTGGAGACGCCGGTGGGCCTTGGCGAGTTCTGGAAGCTGCGCCTGGGAGTCCGCCACGATTACGATAACCAGGCGGTGGTGGATAAGCGGCTGGATACCACCTACTACCTGCGTCTGATTCTTAGCTGGCAATAGAAAAGCTTCCGCAGCACCGCATCTTGCGGCGATTGGACCGGCTTGCGTACTGGTGTACGCGGCGCCGGTCCAATCGCCACAACCTGCGGCACTGCGAAAGCTTTTCTGGTTTGGCCAACCTTTGTCCTTGGAAACCACTTGTGCCGGTCCAATCGCCACAACCTGCGGCACTGCGAAAGCTTTTCTGGTTTGGCCCTTAAGTTTAAGCCGGTTTTTGGGTTTGGTCCGGCGGGGTTGGGGGTGGCTGGAAACCCTGGCTCAGCAGCTGCAGGTCCACCGGTTTGCTCGCCTCGCCGAAGTACATGGTGCGATGGGGGAAGGGGATTTCGATGTGGTGGCGGTCGAAGGCCTGCTTGACCCGCCGGAGGTACTCCCGGCCCACTACCCACTGGCGGATGGGCCTGGTCTTGATCCGGCCCTTGATCACCACCGCCGAGTCGGCGAATTTGTCCACCCCGAAAATCTCCAGGTCCTCCAGGATCAGGGGCCCGAGTTCGGGGTCGGCCCGCAGTTCCCTGCCCACCTCCTGCAGCACCTCGATCACCCGGTCGGTATTCTCCTTGTAGGCCACGCCGATATCAAAGACATAAGCCGACCATTCGTTGGTCATGTTGCTCAGGGTGGTTACGGTGCCGTTGGGGAAGATATGGACGACACCGCTTAAGTCCCGCAGCACCAGGGTCCGGAAATTGACCTTTTCCACCAGGCCGCCGGTGCCGTTGACCACCGCCACATCCCCAACCCGGACCTGATTTTCCAGCAGGAAGAAAAAGCCGGAGATGATGTCCCGCACCAGGTTCTGGGCGCCAAAGCCCACGGCCAGGCCGAGGATCCCGGCCCCGGCCAGGATGGGGGTGATATCCATCCCTATTTCCCGCAAAACGATGAGACCGACGATAACGCTCACCGCCACCAGCACGGCCTGGCGAATCAGTCTGAACAGGGTTTCCGTCCTCTTCGCCCCTTCATCATCGGTAGGTTTACCTTCTTCCTGGCTTCGTTCCAAAAGTCTTGTTTCCAGCCGGGCCAGGATATTGCTGACAAAGATTCTGGCCCCCCAGGCCAGCAGCAGTATCAGCACGAGCCTGATGGCGGTTAGGATGATGATGTCCCAGCTTATCCCCTGCAGGTACTGAACGATTATTTCCATGGCACTACCCTTTATGGTCGGTTGGTCCGGAGAGGGCTCGGCGGTGGCTTTCCGTTAGGAATTGATGGCGGCCAGAAAACTTTCCCCATATCGTAGCAGCTTGTGCCGGCCCACGCCATGGATTTGCAGAAAAGCGTCTTCATCGGCGGGCCTGGAGGCGACCATGGCCAGCAGGACGGCGTCACTGAAGACCACAAAGGGCGGAACACCTTCCGCATCGGCGATTTCCTTGCGCAATTGGCGCAATCGTTCAAAAAGTTCGCGCTGTTGCTCGGACAAATTCGCCGCCGGACCCCGGGTTGCGGCAATGCTGCCGGTGGCTGGTTTGCCGCCACCGGCGGGCTTGCGGGGCCGGCCCATCTGCAGGGTGGTTTCCCCCCGCAGCAGGGGCCGGCTTGCCTGCTGGAGCTTGAGCACGGAAAAATTGCCCACATCCTGCTCCACGTAACCCTGGTGGATCAGGTGGCGGATCAGAGCCTGCCAGTAATCCTTGTCCCGGTCGGCACCGATGCCGTAGGTGGAAAGCCTTTCATGGCCCAATTCCAGCAGCCGCCGGTTTTTCGAGCCCCGCAGGACATCCACCACATGACCCAGGCCGAAACACTGGCCCACCCGGTAAATGCAGCTCAGCGCCTTGCGGGCGTCCTCGGTGACATCCAGCATCTCCGGGGGATTGATACAGGTGTCGCAGTTGCCGCAGGGCTCGGCCTGGGTCTCGCCGAAATAGCCCAGCAGTACCCGGCGCCGGCAGCTGCAGGCCTGGGCGAAGCCCACCATGGCGTTGAGCTTGTGGTTCTCGATCCGGCGCCGCTCCTCGTTGTCGGAGTTGTCGATCAGTCCCCGGGCCAGGGCGACATCACCCAGGCCGAAAAGCAGCAGGGCCTCGGCCGCCAGGCCGTCCCGGCCGGCGCGGCCGGTCTCCTGGTAATAACCCTCGATATTCTTGGGCACATCGTAGTGGACCACGTAACGGATATTGGATTTGTCGATTCCCATCCCGAAGGCCACGGTGGCGACCACGATCAGCAAGTCGTCCTTGAGGAAGGCCTCCTGAACCCGGCCCCGCTCGTCCCCGCTGAGCCCGGCATGATACCCGGCGGCGGCAAAACCGGCTTCCTTGAGCTTGGCGGTTAGCTGGTCAACCCGTTTACGGCTCAAACAGTAGATAATTCCCGCCTCCTCGCGGCGGGACTCGAGAAATTCGAGCAACTGGGCAAAAGGTTTTTTCTTTTCCAGGACCGTGTAACGGATATTGGGCCGGTCAAAGCTGGTGAGATAACAGCGGGCCTGCTGCAGGTTGAGCCGCTCGATAATATCCCGGCGGGTATGGGGCTCGGCGGTGGCGGTGAGAGCGATCAGCGGGATTTTGGAAAACCTGCGGCGCAGGCGGCCCAGCTGAATGTATTCGGGCCGAAAATCGTGGCCCCACTGGGAAACGCAGTGGGCCTCATCGATGGCAAACAGGGCGATTTCCAGGTTTTCCAGGCGGCCCAGAAAATCCTCGTTCATCAGCCTTTCCGGGGCCACGTAAAGCAGGTCCAGCTCGCCGCTGTGCAGCCGGGCCAGCACCTGCCGGGCCTCCTGGGCCCCCAGAGCCGAATTGTAGCAGGCGGCCTTAAGCCCGTGGGCCTTGAGGGTGTCCACCTGGTCTTTCATCAGCGAAATCAGCGGGGAGACCACAATGGCCACCCCCGGGCGATGGAGGGCGGGGATCTGGTAGCACAGCGATTTGCCGCCGCCGGTGGGCATTAAAACAAAGGCGTCGGCCCCGGCGATGAGGCCGTCGATGATTTCCCGCTGATGGGGACGAAACTCCGTAAAGCCGAAAACCTCCCGCAGGGTTTGATCAATCGCTGAATTACTGGTCACCACAGCTCCCCTTGCCGAAGGTAAAAAAATAGGTCGCTATCTGAAATGGTAACCCATCACCGGGTTTGTCCCGTAAGCGGTCACGGGGTGCCGCAGGTTGCTGCAAGCGGGGCGGCGATGCGTACATCAGTACGTGAGCCGGACCGATCGCCGCTTTCGGCGGTGCCCCGTGATCGCTTACCTGAAAGGAGGTGATCAGGCCAGGTTCCGGCGAATTCGGGCCACCGCCTCTTCCACGGTCTCCCGGTGGCCGAAGGCCGACAGCCGGAAATAACCCTCGCCGCTGGGACCAAAACCCGAGCCGGGGGTGCCCACCACGTGGCATTCGTTGAGCAGTTTGTCGAAAAAATCCCAGGAGGAGAGTCCGCCCGGGGTTTTCAGCCAGATATAGGGGGCGTTGGTGCCGCCGTAGCAGGTTACCCCGGCGGCCTGCAGGCCTTCCCGGATCAGGCGGGCGTTGTCCATGTAGTAGTCGATGATCTCCTGGTTCTGGCGCCACCCTTCGGGGGAGTACACCGCCTGGGCGGCCCTCTGCACCGGGTAGGCCACACCGTTGAACTTGGTGGATTGGCGGCGGTTCCACAGGGGGTTCAAAGCCACCTCCCTGCCGTCGGCGGTTCTGCCCATCAGGGTTTCAGGTACCACCGTGAAGGCGCAGCGGACCCCGGTGAAACCGGCGGTCTTGGAAAAGGAGCGAAACTCAATGGCGCATTTTTCCGCTCCGGGTATCTCGTAGATGGAATGGGGGATGGCCGGGTCGGTGATGAAGGCCTCGTAGGCGGCATCAAAGAGGATCACCGCCTCGTGGGCCAGGGCGTAATCCACCCATTTCTGCAACTGCTCCTTGCCGGCCACCGCCCCGGTGGGGTTGTTGGGAAAACACAGGTAAATCAGATCCACCTTTTCCTTGGGGATCGGCGGGGTGAAATTGTTTTCCTCGGTGCAGGGGATGTAGACGATACCCTCGTAATAGCCCTTGTCATCGGCCTCGCCGGTGCGACCCACCATGACGTTGGTGTCGTTATAGACCGGATAGACCGGATCACCCACGGCCACTCGGTTGCCCAGGTCGAAGATATCCAGGATATTGCCGCAGTCGCACTTGGAGCCATCGGAGATGAAAACCTCCGATGGTTTAAGATCAACCCCGCGGGGGGCAAAGCAGTGGTCGATGATGGTGTTGATCAGCCATTCATATCCCTGTTCCGGGCCGTAACCCATGAAGGATTCCACCCGGGTAAGGTCGTCCACCCCCTGGTGAAAGGCCTCGATCACCGCCGGGGCCAGGGGGCGGGTGACGTCGCCGATGCCCAGCCGAATAACCTTTGCCTCCGGGTTGGCTTCGGTGAAATTTTTGATCCGCCGGCCGATTTCGGGAAACAGGTAGCCGGCCTTGAGTTTGAGATAGTTATCGTTGATGCGTGCCATGAAAAAAAATCCTCCCGCGAAAGGTTGAGGTGGCAAGATTTAAGGTTGGAAGCCAAGCTGACGACAAAGCTTCTTAACATATATGCCCCGATTTTTCATGCCCAACTCGGCCCATTGGCTTCCTAAAAGGCCATCCCCAAACTGAAATGAATGGCGTAGGTGGTTTCGTGGCGCTCATCCTGGCGGTCGGGGTTGAAGGCGATGTCTAGCCGGGCCGGACCCACCGGCAGCATGTACTGCAGCCCCGCCCCCAGGCCGGGGCGGAAATCGCTGAAAAAGTCGCTCAAAGTGGCGCTGATCACCTCGGAGCGGTTGGTAAACGCCTCCTCGCCCTCTTCGGCCCGGGAACGGTTGGGCGAGACATTGCCGTAGTCGGCAAACACCGAAACTCCCAGGTTATCGCCCAGTCGGCGCCGCAGTTCGATGCTGAGGGTGTTGAAACCCATGCCCCCCACCGGCCGGCCGTTGAGATCCTTGGGGCCCAGCCGCCCTTCCCGGAAGCTGCGCACCGAATTTTCGCCGCCGCTGTAAAAGCGCTCTCCCAGAGGGATGTTAACCTGGTCCCGGTCCGGGATTATCAGCCCGGTATCGGCCCGCAGCCCCAGGGTGAGGGTGGGTGATATGGTTTTGAACTGGCGCCAGCCGCTGTTAAAACGATAAAAATCCAGGTCGCTGCCCAGTACCTTGTCGGCCTTCTCCACCGCCCCGTAGATCCGGTGGCCGGCGGTGGGAAAAAAGATATCGTTGCGGGTGTCGCGGGTAAGCTGGAACTTCAAACTGGCGATTCCGTAGCCGCTTTCCAGGCTTTCGGTGTCGGCGGCGGCCCTGATGCTGCTGATGTCACTGCGCCGGATCTGGTAGCCCAGGGAGGCATTCAGCGAGCGGGTCAGGTCACGGGAAAAGAGCAGGCCCAGGCCGAATTCCGTGCGGGTGAAGGAGGGCTCTTCGCGGGTACGATAATAGACGGGAATCTCGGCCGTAACAGTGGTTTCCAAGAACCAGGGGTCGGTGATGCTGGTCTTTATATCCCACCCCTTCATGGACCCTCCGCTTTCCAGGCGCAGAATACGGCCATGACCGAAGAGGTTGCGGTCGGTGAAACCGGCCCCGAGCCGCAACATTTCGTAAGAGCCCCAGCCGCCGGCAAGAAAAAACTCCCGGCTGGCGGCTTCTTCCACGTCCACCAGCAGCCGGCGCCGGACGGTGGGGCCGATTTCCTCGACAGGGGCGGGCAGGTCCACCGCCGGGATTTCTTCGTCCTGGTCGCCGGCGGGAACCAGGTCGAGGTCGATCCGGCTGAACAGCCCGCTGCCGTACAGCTCCCGGAAGGATTCGCGGCGGTGGCGGTCATTGTAAACCGTGCCGGGGGTAAACTGCAGCCGCCGGTCGATGAAGTTGGACGAGGTCCGCCGGTTACCGCTGATTTCGATGTCCTCGATGATCACCATGGGGCCGCTTTCCGCCTCGGCCCTTAAAATGATTTCCCCCGGCTGATCACCGGGATGATCTTCGATCTGAACTCGGGCTTCGGGGTACCCGGTTTCATGAAAGGCCTCCAGCAGAAGGCTGCGCAGCACCAGCTTGCGTCGGGTGAAATAAGGCCGATCAAGGAGATCGCCTTGGGCTTCGGCCAGGGCCCGGGCAACCTTTTCCGCCGCCGCCGCCGGCGGTTCACGGTCCAGCTCGACCCCGGTTATCAGCCATCGCAATCCTTCGTTGATCCGGATGGATACCGCGGCCCGTCTGGGCCCCTCCAGGGCCTGCTCCCTTTCCCCGGCGGTGGGAATGAAAAGCACCTGGTCGATGTTGATGGAAATATCCCGATATCCTTCATCGAGATAAAGATCCCGGATCCGGCTGGCGGCGTCGTTGAGCCGGTTCTCGATAAAGGGGGTGGGGCCGTTGGTCTCCGCGCCCATGATGTTTTCCACCAGGGTGGCCAGCTCGCCGTCGGTAAAGAGGGTGTTGCCGGTGAAAGTAACCTGCCCCAGCAGCACCTGTGGTCCCTCGGTGACCAGGAAAACCGCTTCGATGTCTGTCGGAGACTCCCGGATCTCGTAGTCCACCAGGGCGAAATGATAGCCGGCCCGGCGGTAGGCCAGCTGCATCAGGTAGGCGGCATCATCGATGGCGGTAGGCCGGCGGTGGCGGGTAAAAAGCCGGAGATCGACGGCAGCAGCGGTGCGCAGGCGTTCTTCGGTCAAGTCCCGATT
>PWOG01000235.1 GCA_003557565.1 Desulfobulbaceae bacterium | reverse complement strand
GGGTGGCGTTGGCAAAGCTTAGGGTCGCACGCCCGACGCGGATACCGCTCCAGTAAAGATTGTAGTCGAAGCGGTCGCCCGCCTCGAAGGGGCGGTGCCGGTCATCTGGATCATCAACACGGGGCGGCGCTGGGAGCAATTGGTGGATGTCGTGCGCGGGGCGAACCTCTCTCGTATGCCCGATTATCTCGTCGAGCGGGAGACGTTCCTGTTTGCCCGGGAATCCTCGGCCTACCGGCCCCTGCAGGCCTACATGGAGCAGCATTTCGGCAAGCCGGTGCAATTGGTGCAAAGGCGCACCTACCAGGAGGTTAATGAACTGCTGAGCCGCGGCTTGGTGGATGTCGCCTTCGTCTGTACCGGGCCCTTTGTAACCGGCCTGGAACAAGGCACCATGGAATTACTGGTGGCCCCCCAGGTGGACGGCGAAGCTACCTATCAGGGAGTTTTTATCGTCTCCTCGGATTCACGGCTTAAAACGCTGGACGACTTGCGGGGCAAGGTCTTTGCTTTTACCGACCCGATGTCCAACACCGGTTACGACTACCCCATGTCGGTGATCAACGACCGGGGGGAATCGGCCGAGGAATTCTTCGGACGGACTATTTTCACTTACAGCCATGACCGCTCCATTGCCGCAGTGCTCGACGGGGTGGTGGACGGTGCCTCGGTGGACCGCATTGTCTTTAACCATGCCACCAGCAACAACAAAAACCTGCGGGAGAAATTTCGGGTGTTGCATACTTCCCGTAAATTCGGCATTCCACCAGTGGTGGTTCCCGCCGGTACCGACCATGAACAACAGCAACTGCTGCGGGATTTTTTTCTCAACATGCACCGTGACCCCGACGGGGCGGCAATTCTCGCCGACCTGGGAATAGATCGTTTCGTGACCGGCGACCTGGAAATGTACCGCTGAGCCCCAGGAGGAACCAGAGATGATCAGAGGCTGGGCCACCGCCATTTTGAACCGCTTGAGCGCCCGGCTGCTCGGAGTCCCGCTGCGCCTCAAGATCATGGGCATGGCTTCGGGAATTATCATTCTGTTCGCCTCCACCAGCCTGTACATCATCTACGGCACCCTGACGCGCAACATGGAAGACCTGCTGGAAAAGGAGGGGCGCTCCATCGCCATTGAAATGGCCCATGAAGCCCCTGATTATCTGCTGATCAACGACCTCTACGGCCTGACCAGAACCCTCAAGAACACGGTGCGCAATCGCCCCGACCTGAGCTACGTGGTGATCAGCGACCGCGCCGGCCAGATCGTGGCCCACACCTTCGGCGCCGGATTCCCCAGTGAATTGCTGCGGCTGTACCGAAACCACAGTGAACCGGCCACCGAAACAAGCCTGCGCCGGATCATCACCAATGAGGGAATGATTTGGGAAACCGGCGCGCCCATCCTTGAAGGTGATGAAGGGCGGGTGCGCGTGGGGATCCGGGAAACCGCCTTTCGCCAGAACATTAACAACTTTCTCAACTATTTCATCTGGAACTCCCTTTGGGTGATTCTGGTCGGTCTGCTGCTTTCCCTTTACCTTACCTGGCTGATCACCCGGCCCATCAAAGACCTGCTCCAGGCCACCCAAGCGGTCAACCAGGGTGATTACAGTATCACCCTGGAGCAGCCGGCCAGCGACGAAGTTGGTTCGCTCACCACCGCCTTCAACGACATGGTCAAACAACTGGCGCAGGCGGAGGAAAACCGCCGGGAAAAAGAAAGGCTCCGCCGGGATTTTCTCCAGAAGGTGATCGCCAGCCAGGAAAACGAACGCAAAAGAATCGCCCGGGAGTTGCACGATCAGACGGGACAGACCCTGGCTTCGATCATGGTGGAACTGAAAATGCTGGAGCGCAGCGCCAAAGATGACGAAACCAGCCAGCGGATCGCCTCGCTGAAACAGGCGGTCACCAAGGAAATTGGCTCCCTTCACAACCTGGCCGTTACCCTGCGGCCCAGCATCCTCGACGACATGGGCCTGACCCCGGCCCTGGAGATGTTCGTCAACGATATTCGCCAGCACCACGGCCTCGAAATCCGGCTGACCATGGTCGGATTCGGCGAAAATCGGCCGGACAGCGCCACGGAGACCTGTATCTACCGCATTGTCCAGGAGGCGATTTTAAACGCCGTCCGCCATGCCCAAGCCCGGGAAATTAAGATCCTGCTGGAGTGGCAGCAGAGCAAAATCCGCGGTGTGGTGGAAGACGACGGTCGGGGATTCGATCCGGAGATCATCACCAGCACTAATCGTCTGGGACTATACGGCATGATGGAAAGGGCGCAACTGTTGAACGGCACCCTGAGCATCGATTCGGAACCGGGCCAGGGCACCATGGTGGTCTTTGCCGTGCCGCTGGTGGCTGATCAGCAGTAAGTGCTCGCGAGGACAAAAATGGTAAGCGGTTACAGGGTGCCGCAGGTTGTGGCGAGGCTCGGCGGCGAAGCGTACATCAGTACGTGAGCCGGCCCGATCGCCGCTTATGGCGGTGCCCTGTGATCGCTTACGATCAGCAATTGCAGCAAACAACGGAGCTAGCCAATGACTGACCCGCAAACCACCACCATTTTAGTGGTGGACGATCACCCCCTGCTGCTCTCCGGCCTGGGTATGCTGCTCAACGCCGAGGCTGACCTGGAGGTGGTAGGCCAGACCGACCGGGCGGCGAGCGCTTTGGAACTGGCGGAAAAACTGCAGCCGGACATTATCCTGCTGGATATCACCCTAAACGATACCAGCGGTATCGATCTGTTGCCCCGACTGCTGGAGGTAAGCCCGCAAAGCCGGGTGATCATGCTGACCATGCATGAAAACCAGCGGTATCTGCAACTGGCCATGCACGCCGGCGCCCGGGGATTCGTGCTGAAAAAAGGGCTGGACGCCGATCTGCTGTATGCCGTTCGCACCGTCCACCGTGGCGAAGTGTACGTGCATCCCTCCATGCTCCTGGAGTTTGTCGGCGGCGACAGCGGCCGGACGGAGCCCCAGGAATACCAGGAATCCCCGGATCATCGCTCCCAGCTTTGGCACTCCTTGAGCCAGCGCGAACAGCAGGTGATGCTGGCGGTGGCCCAGGGCCACACCAGCCGTGAAATTGCCCAGCGCTATTTCGTCAGCGACAAAACCGTCACCACCTACCGCAGCCGGGCCATGGCCAAACTGGGCCTGGCCAGCAAGGCCGAACTGGTCAAGCTGGTCATGGATCTGGGACTGCTCAACCCCTGACGCCCTGCCCCCCTCTCATCCCCTCTCTCTGTCAGCAAAACCCCTACAGTAGGCCAAAACCTGACAAAAAAATCAGGGAAAGCCCGGCTTATTTTTCACCATTTTCACAATATGTTGCCAAGCATGAAAGGTTGCCTGGAAACGCTTGCGTACTTCAAGGCAAACGACAGGCGGGGGCGCGGCCCCATGGGCCGTGAAAGGTAAACACAGCAACACTATTTGGGAGGTGCGGCGACAACGAGACAGCTGGCATTTTGTCGTAACCAGCCACAGCTTCATGGCAAAACCAAACCATAAGGAGAGGAAACCGTGGAAAACTTCATTGCTTGGCCAATATGGATCGCCATCTACCTGTTTCTGGGTGGTGTGTCCGCTGGTGCATTTCTGGTGGCGGCCTTATCCGATCTTTTCGGCGGAGAAAAGTACCGCAGCCTGGCACGAATCGCAGCTTACCTGGTGCCAGTTCCCATTATCATCGGCCTTTTGCTGCTGATCTACGATCTGGGTCTGCCCTTCTCGTTCTGGAAACTGCTTATTTATCCCAACATGGAATCGGTGATGTCCATAGGTGTTTACCTGCTGGGTATCTTCACCCCGGTCGCCATAATTTACGCCTATCTGCTGGGTTCCCAAAAAGATGATTCCAACGTCGGCAAACCCCAGGGCCTGCAGAAATTCCTGGCCTGGGCCGGTATTGCTCTGGCCATCGGGGTAGCGGCCTACACCGCACTGCTGCTCCAGTCGGTGGCCACCAACGCCATCTGGGCAACCTCCATTCTGCCGATCCTGTTTTTGGTCTCGGCTTTCTCCACCGGCATTGCCCTTACCATTCTGGTGGCCAGCTTTGCCGCCCCCGACGCCGGCGAAGCCATCCATTCCTGGACCCGGTACGATGCCTATCTCATCGGCGGGGAACTGGTGGTCATCCTGTTGATGATCCTGGGCTGGGCCCTGACCGCCGGCGGCGAAGTGGCAATGCAGAATCTGGTCTTCGGTGGCTATGCGCCGCTGTTCTGGATCGGGGTCGTGCTTCTGGGTCTGATCGTTCCCTTGCTTGCCGAGTACAAGGAACTGCAGGGTCAGGCCGGCGGCGTACCTCTGGGGGTCCTGGCTTCGGTCCTGATCCTCGTCGGGGGCTACCTGCTGCGGCATGTAATCCTTTTATCCGGCCAGATGGCATAACTCGGAATGGAGGTGTTTGAAACCATGAAAACTACACGACGTAATATATTGAAAGCGTCCGCCGTCGCCGCTGGAGCCGCGGCCATCGGCGGCTCTCTGCCGTCGCTCAAGGCCCTGGCGGTGGACGACATGTATATCGACACTCAGGAAGGCGGCCGCTGGATCAGCACATCCTGCCAGGGCTGCACCAGCTGGTGCAGCGCCCAGATATATGTCTTAAACGGCCGGGGAATAAGGGTCCGGGGCAACCCTCTGGCCAAGACAGGGGTCGGCAACCTCTGCCCCCGCGGCCATATGGTCCTGCAGCAGGTTTATGATCCGGACCGGGTCAAAACCCCAATGAAAAGAACCAATCCCAACAAAGGCCGCCACGAAGACCCCGGCTTTGTTCCCATTTCCTGGGACGAAGCGGCGGACATGATCGCCGACAAAATCATCGAGCTGCGCCAAAACCAGGAAACCAACAAATACCTGCTGATGCGCGGCCGTTATTCCCACATGAACGCCCTGTTTTATGGCGACATGACCAAAATCATCGGCTCTCCCAACAATATCTCCCACAGTTCCATCTGTGCCGAGGCGGAAAAGATGGGAGCCTATTACACCGAACGCAACTACGGTTACCGGGACTTTGACCTGCTCAACACCCGCTACCTGCTGTGCTGGGGTTGTGATCCGGTTTCCTCCAATCGTCAGGTCCCGGGGGCCAGCTATGCCCTGGGCAGAATCCAGGAAAAGGGCAAGATCGGCTGCATCGATCCTCGGATCACCACCACCGCCGCCAAGGCCGATGACTGGCTGCCGGTAATCCCCGGCGAAGACGGCGCCCTGGGTATGGCCATGGCTCACGTGATCCTCACCGAAGGACTGTGGTACAAGCCCTTTGTCGGCGATTTCAAGGACGGTGTAAACCGCTTCGTGGCCGGGCAGACGGTTGACGAAGAATCCTTCGAGGAAACCGAGACCTACGGCGTGGTCAAGTGGTGGAACCTGGAAGTCAAGGATCGGACCCCGGAGTGGGCCGAGCCGATCTGCGGGATACCTCGGGAACAAATCTACAAGGTGGCCCGGGACATGGCCGAAGCCGCGCCCAGGGTCTGTGTCTGGAACGGCCCCACCATGTGGCCCAACGGGACTTACGCATCCTTCGTCATTCAGGCTCTGTCCGGCCTGGTGGGGGGGCCCGACAGCATCGGCGGACACGCCAACGCCTCTCCTGGTCGCCCCAGTATCGGCGGCCTGTCCCCCAATGATTTCATCGACGAGCTGGCCAAGTCCAGGTCCGGCCTGGAAAAAATCGACCAGCGCGGCCGCCTCGAGCAGCCCAACCTGAAAACCAAATCCGGCGGCGGGGTCAACACCAACCGGGTGGCCGATGGCATCCTGGCGGAAGATCCCTATGAGATCAAAGTAGCCTTGTGCTACTTCATTAATCCCGTCTTTTCCAGCACCGGCACCGACCGTTGGGAGAAAGCCCTGGCCAAACTGCCGTTCTTGGCTCATATCACCACCCACTACGCCGAAATGTCCCATTTCGCCGACCTGGTTTTGCCGGCGGCCCAGCACATGATGGAAAGATGGGCTTTCACCAGCCAAAAAGCCCGGCTGCACACTCATATTTCCATCCAGCAGCCGGTACATGAGCGGATCTTCGACGTCAAGAACGACGAAACCGAGATCACCTGGCTGATCGCCGAAAAACTGGCGGATAAAGGGTTTACCAACCTGCTGGATTACTTCAAAAGCTACCGGGATCCGGAAACCGGCCGGGCCCCGACCAACGGTGAAGAATTCACCATTTATGCCCTGAAGGTTTTCACCAAAAATGTCTGGGATCCCGCCGCCAGGAAAGAGGGCGACACCTTGAACGGCTGGGATGATTTTGTCGAGAAAGGGGTCTGGAACTCGATCAAATACCCCTACCAGCGCCGTTGGGGCAACAAGTTCGGCGGGGCTACCAACCGATTCGAGTTCTACAGTGAAACCCTCAAAGAGGCCTTGCAGGGTCATGCCGACCGCCACAACGTCAGCATCGACCAGGTTATGGAAGCCACCAAATACTCGGCCCGGGGCGAAAAGGCGTTCATCCCCCATTATGACCCGCCACGGCGGGAGGGTGATCCCGGCCAGTTTCCGCTGATGCTGATTGATGCCAAATCCCGTTTGAACCGGGAAGGGCGATCCCAGAACTGCCCCTGGTACTATGAACTAAAGGGAGTTGACCCCGGCGATGTGGACCAGGACGACGTGATCAAGATCAATCCGGTGGACGCTCAACGCCTTGGGCTCCGGGATGGCGCCGCCGTCCGGGTCTCCTCGGCCAAGGGGCAGCCCATTAACTGCACCCTCAGGGTATGGGAAGGGGTTCGACCGGGAGTGGCGGCCAAGACCTTCGGCCAGGGCCACTGGGCCATGGGACGATACGCTTCCAAGGAGTTCACTAAAACCCCTCGAGGCGGCAACAACAATACCCTGATGCACGCGGACTGGGACTACATGTCCGGCTCCACCGCCCGCAACGGCGGATTCTGCCGCGTCAAAATCGAAATGATCTAAGGGGAGGTGATTTACCGTGACTAACTATGCCATGACTCACGATTTGAAATTATGCACGGGCTGCGGCGCCTGCATGATGGCCTGTAAAATTGAAAACAATGTGCAGGAAGGGATCAGGTGGCTGACCTATGAAACCAAGACCATCGGTCAGTTTCCCAATGTACGCTACGAATTTACCCTTAACCAGTGCAATCATTGCGACAACGCCCCATGCGCCCGCAACTGCCCGACCAGGGCAATGCACAAGCGAGCGGACGGACTGACCATGCATGACCCGCGTCGTTGTGTGGGTTGCCGGGCCTGTATGGTGGCCTGCCCTTATGGTGCCATCACCTTCAACAAGGACCATCCTCACCCACTTTACAGTGACAACCGGGCTCTGGTTCAGGACGGCACCTCCTCCGGAGAAGAACTGACCTCCAGGATGGGCGCACCCATTCCCACCTACAACCCGTCCCTGGAAGAAAATTATGTTGGCATTCGCAAAAAGGGGCTGGTGGAAAAATGCACTTTCTGCCAACATCGGCGGGCCCGCGGAGAACAACCCCGCTGTGTCGAGGCCTGCCCCTCCCAGGCCCGCCGGTTGGGCGACCTGGATGATCCCCAGGATCCGATCCACGAACTGCTGGGCAAATACCCCAACAAGGTCCGGATGCCGGAGCGGGGAACCAAACCCAAGGTGTTTTACTTAAGATCGTATTAGCGCACTCCCTAACCACTTAATCCCAGCCTGCCACACCTCCACGGCAGCCGATACCGGGAGGGTTTCCCACGAAACCCTTCCGGTATCTTTTTTTGTATCACCACCCCTCCGAATGG
>PWOG01000184.1 GCA_003557565.1 Desulfobulbaceae bacterium | reverse complement strand
CCGCCATTAAATCCTGCCGTTACGGCGGTCTGGTAACCTGCTGCGGCAATGCCGCCTCGCCGGATCTGCCGCTTAATGTTTACCCTTTCATTTTACGGGGAGTAACCCTGGCCGGCATAGACAGCGCCGAATGCCCCATGGACCGGCGCCGCGAACTGTGGCAACGGCTGGCCACCCATTGGCAGTTGGAAAACCTGGAGAAAATGGTTACGGAAATTTCCCTTGATGAGGCGGATGCTAAAATTGATGATATTCTCCAGGGTCGCCATCGCGGCCGGATTCTGGTTAACCTCGGGGACTGACCGTACGCGGGCCGATTGTGACCCGGGTCGGCGCTTATCTGCGCAAAAATATTATTATTAGCTTGCATCCAGTCCCTGGCTGCCATATCTTGTGAACATAGAAATTATTACTACAATTTCCATGGTAAAGTCGATAAAATGCGCTTATCTGTTTTTTAAACCCAAAATAATATAAAATTATTTCTAAAATAAGGGAGGTCCCCGTGTCCCTAGGAACCACACTGCGTGTAACCAAGCAGCGACAGGTCTTGCTGGATGAGCTCAGCAAGGTACGTACTCATCCCACCGCCGATGAGCTTTATCAGATGGTGCGCAAGCGCCTTCCCCGAATCAGCTTGGGAACGGTGTACCGTAATCTTGAGTTGATGGCCGAAAACGGCATGATTCAAAAACTTGAGGTTGGTGGCACACAGAAGCGTTTTGACGGCAACGCCGCTCCCCATTACCATATACGGTGCCAGAAATGCGGCCGGGTTGATGATTTGAGTTTGCCTCTGGCCCATGATGTTGAGCGCCAGGCCCGTGAATATACTGATTTTACTATCCTGCGGCATAACTTGGAGTTTTCTGGATTTTGCCCGGATTGTCAGGAATCTAAGGGCAGGCGGTAACCGCCCGCCGCCACCGAGGCGGATTGCAGCTGAGTCCCTGGCCCGGGATGTCAAGCAATTCCATACACAAGGAGGATCCACAACATGAAATCTCTGCAGGGAACACAAACGGAAAAGAACATACTGACGGCCTTTGCCGGCGAATCCCAGGCCCGCAACCGTTACACCTACTTTGCATCCAAGGCCAAGAAGGAAGGGTATGTGCAGATATCGGCGATTTTTGAAGAGACCGCCAACCATGAAAAAGAACACGCCAAGCGCCTGTTCAAGCTGCTGGAAGGCGGTGCCGCCGAGGTCAGCGCCTCCTTTCCCGCTGGGGTCATCGGGACTACCATGGAAAACCTGGACGAAGCGGCGGCGGGAGAAAAATACGAACATTCCGAAATGTATCCCGGTTTTGCCAAGGTAGCCAGCGAAGAAGGGTTTGACGAAATTGCCGAAATATTCAGGAGTATCGCCGCCGCCGAGGTTTTTCACGAAAGACGCTACCGGGCCCTGAAGGCCAATATCGAAGCCGGCCGGGTTTTTCGCCGCGAGCAGCCAACAACCTGGAAGTGTCGCAATTGCGGTTATCTGCACGAGGGAGAAGAGGCTCCCGATCCCTGTCCGTCCTGTGATCATGCCCGGGCTCATTTTGAATTGCTGAAGGAAAACTGGTAACCGCCGGCCATCCGCCCTCCGGCCCATGGCCGGCCTTCCTGGGGTCCGTGGTCATCAGGCGAGGTTCAGCCGCGTGGTTTGGTTTCCCGGATACATAACTATGTTGTGGGGGTATTCTTATGCAACCTGTTGAGATCAAGCCCGATATATTCTGGGTTGGGGCCGTGGATTGGAACAAACGGGATTTTCATGGCTATTCAATCAACAAGGGCACCACCTATAATGCGTATCTGCTGCGGGACGACAAAACGGTTTTGTTTGATACCGTGCTCCAGGAGTTTAAAAACGACCTGATCCATCAACTGCGTCAGCTGATGGATCCGGAAAAGATCGACTACCTGGTGATCAACCATGTCGAACTGGATCACTCCGGTTGCCTGCCGGAGCTGGTTGAGTTGATCAAACCGGAAAAGATCATCTGCTCCCCCATGGGCCACAAGGCCCTGCTGGAACACTTTCATCGCCCGGACTGGCCTTATGAGGTGGTCAAAACCGGCGACAGCATCGATGTGGGCAAACGGACGGTGCGGTTCATCGAAACCCGGATGCTGCACTGGCCCGACAGCATGTTTTCTTACATTCCCGAAGAGAAACTGCTGATTTCCAGTGATGCCTTCGGCCAGCACTGGGCTACCTCACAGCGTTTCGATGATCAGGTGGATCAGGGCGAGTTGATGGCCCATGCCGCCAAATACTATGCCAATATCCTGCTGTTGTTTTCGCCCAACGTGGAGAAGTTGCTGGCCCGGGTTCAGGCCGATGGCCTGGAGATCGAGATGATCGCCCCGGATCATGGCCTGATCTGGCGCCGGAATCCTGCGGCCATCCTGGAAGCTTACCAGCACTGGTGCCGCCAGGAAGCGGCCAGGAAGGCGATTATTATTTACGATACCATGTGGCACAGCACGGAAAAAATGGCCCGGGCCGTGGCCCGGGGACTGCAGGAAGAGGGGGTCAACGCGGTAACCCTGCTCCATGCCCGCCGTAATCATCGCAGTGATATCATGACCGAGGTGTTGGACGCCAAAGCGGTGATCCTTGGTTCGGCCACCCTGAACAACAACATCATGCCGGCCCTGGCCGATGTGTTGACCTACATGAAAGGCCTGCGCCCCAAAAATAAGGTTGGTGCGGCCTTTGGTTCCTACGGCTGGAGCGGTGAGGCGGTCAAGCACCTGAACGGGCGCCTCGAGGAGATGGGGATAGCCATGGCGGGGGAGGGGGTGCGGATCAAGAATGTACCCAACCACGAATCCCTTGCCGAGTGTGTTGATCTGGGTCGAGCCGTTGCCCGCGCCATGGGGTAGGTGCCCGCGCCGACTTTTTTCTCCCCGCTGAGGCCCCGGTGAAACATCTCTCCCGCTGACAGCCGGGGTAATTTATGTCAGCCTGTTGTCCGGCCGAAAAATATGCGGGTTTGGTTTCGTTTTCGTTGTTTAATTTTTGGCGTGGCCATCATTTTTTCACTTTTGAAACGTGTTTGATGAGTATGGGATTACGGGCGATTAAGAAGCGGGTCCTGGAGTTGCTGGCCGGTATTGGTCCTTTGCCGGAGGTTGAGTTTACCGGTGATAAACCGGAATTGGCCGACGGCCGGGAAGGGGAGGTCGAGGCTCGGCTGGCCGGGGTGGTAGCCGAGTTGGCCCAGCTGCCCCGCCCCCAGGTTTTGAAAGTCCTGTTTTCGTTGCTTTGCCATAATGATCCGGCCCTGCGCTGGCGGGCGGTCAGCCTTATGGGTCCGTTGGTGGCCGACTTGGCGGAATATGATATGGAAGCGGCCCGGGTGGTGATGCGCCGTCTTATGTGGAGCCTCAATGATGAATCCGGCGGCATCGGCTGGGGTGCCCCCGAGGCCATGGCCGAATGTTTGGCCCACCACTCCGGCTTGGCCGAGGAGTACACCCATATCCTGGTTTCCTTCATGCGCGAGGATGGTTTTTTTCTTGAATACCCTCCTTTGCAGCGTGGTCTGATGTGGGCCATGGGGCGCCTGGCTATGGTCCGCCCGCATTTGCTGGAGCAAAAAAATGCCCAGACTTACCTTTTGTCCTACCTGGATTCTCCCGATCCCACGGTTCGCGGACTGGCCGCCAGAGCCCTGGGGATTCTCCAGGTCGCCGCCGCCCGGCAACGACTTTCCACCCTGCAGGGGCAAAGGGAGTCGGTGGTTTTTTATTGTCGTGAGCGGTTGCTTGTTGGCACCGTTGGCGATCTGGCCGCCGCCGCCCTGCTCCGCCTGTCATCAATCGCACCGTAAGCGGTCACAGGGCACCGCCGAAAGCGGCGATCAAGCCGGCCTCGCGTACTGATGTACGCATCGCCGTCTCGATTGCCACAACCTGCGTTGCCCTGTGACCGCTTACCCTTTGCCCCCCGTGATTGCTTACATTGGACCAGGTGAGCGCCTGCCTTGAAACCCCCGCCAGACGCGGACTTTGCCAAAATTTCTTGACATTGCCTGCTGATCTCCAGTAAACGTCACTGTTACCGCGCTGTTGCCGCTGGGGTGGGCATTTGGCGGCGCTGCTTGGGGAGTTTATAATTTTTACAATTTTTTGGCGGCCTTATGAATTTTCAAGATATCATCTTTGCCCTGAGCAACTACTGGGCGGAAAAAGGTTGTGCGGTTCAGCAGCCTTACGACATGGAGGTCGGGGCAGGGACTTTTCATCCCGCCACCCTTCTGCGGTCCCTTGGCCCGGAGCCCTGGAGCGCGGCTTATGTCCAGCCCTCCCGGCGGCCCACCGATGGCCGTTACGGCGAAAACCCCAACCGGTTGCAGCATTACTATCAGTATCAGGTGGTCATCAAGCCCTCGCCGGCTGAAATCCAGGATTTTTATATCGAAAGCCTGACCCGGTTCGGCCTTGATCCTCTGGAGCACGATATCCGCTTTGTCGAGGATGATTGGGAATCACCGACCCTGGGAGCTTCCGGGCTGGGCTGGGAGGTCTGGCTGGACGGGATGGAAATCACCCAGTTCACCTACTTCCAGCAGGCCGGCAGCCTGGAATTGCACCCGGTGACCGTGGAGATTGCTTACGGCCTGGAGCGCATCGCCATGTACCTGCAGGGAGTGGAAAGCGTGTATGATATTTCCTGGAATGGCCGGATCAGTTACGGCGATATCTTTCTTCAGGCGGAAAAGGAGTTTTCCGCATTCAACTTTGAACATGCCAGCGTCGCCGGCCTGCTTGACTTTTTCTCCACTTGCGAGAGTGAGGCCTTTCGGCTGCTGGACCTTGATCTGGCCCTGCCAGCCTATGACTGTTGTCTGAAGTGTTCACATACCTTCAATCTGCTTGACGCCCGCAAGGCCATCAGCGTGGCCGAGCGCACCCGTTATATCGGCCGCATTCGCAATATTGCCCGGCGGGTGGCGGAGCAGTACGTGGCGCGGCGTGAGGCGCTGGGGTTTCCTCTGTTGTCGGGAGGGAGCACTGGATGAAGAACGGTTGCCGGCCGGGCCAGGGTCGCCGGGCCGGGGAAGGATAAAAAAATGGCGGAAGTGCATGGGAATCGAACCCACCCACCAGGCTGTTAACCCGGTGCACCGGATTTGAAGTCCGGGAGGGCCACCAGTGCCCTTTCCACTTCCGCAATCAACCGACAGGATAGCTTGTTCCGAGCCTGCCGACAATGTTTTTCCTGTCCGGTGGGGACGGAAAATAAAGATGGATGGACGTAACGTAAGTGATCACGGGGGCGAAATGGTAAGCGGTCATAGGGTGCCGCAGGTTGTGGTGATCGGGGCGGCGAAGCGTACATAAGTACGTGAGCCGGCCTGATCGCCGCTTTCGGCGGTGCCCTGTGATCGCTTACGTTAACCACAGTGGATGGCCTGGTGTTAACGGGCCGCAATCGATGAGTCAAGGTGGTCATGGTTACGGTTTTGGGGTTACGGGTGAGCCGGGCTGTGGACCCGGAATCGAGCACACGAATTATTAAGGAGCATGTTCCGTTATGGAATGCCAGCGCTTACAGAAACTTGTCAAAAACTGGTATCAGCAGGTCCAGGATGAAGCCATGGCCCCGGCCCGGATGGTGGCCTTTATGGACGCTCATCTGCAGGAATGTGAGGTATGTCGGGCCGATCCCATGGTACAAGAGGAAGTGAACCGGATCAGGGCCATGGTTATTTCTCTGGTTAAGGTCGCCAAGTCTACCGAGGATGAGACCGCCAGCCAAGAGCCCGAGGCGGAAGAAGTCGAAGAGACTTATGTCGATGACGACAATGACGAACCCGACGAAATTGATGAAGACTAAGGTAAGAATTAATAATTTTTAACAACCAACAGCAAAAGGAAGGAAAGAAATGTCTGTACTGCTTTGTGGCTCCTATGCCTACGACACCATTATGGTTTTTCCCGACCAGTTCAAAAACCATATAATTCCCGATAAAGTTCATATTTTGAACGTTTCCTTTCTGGTGCCGCAAATGCGCCGGGAATTCGGGGGATGCGCCGGTAATATCGCCTATAACCTGCAACTGCTGGGGGGCAATCCGTTGCCCATGGCCACCGTGGGGGCTGATTTCGGACCCTATGCCGACTGGATGGATAAGCACGGAATCAGCCGCCGGCATATCATGGTCCTCGACGATACCTATACCGGCCAGGCCTTCATAACCACCGACATGGATGACAACCAGATCACCGCCTTTCATCCCGGGGCCATGAGTGAATCCCATCAGCTCAAGGTGACCGATGCCGCCGATGTGAGCATCGGCATCGTTTCTCCCGACGGCCGCGATGGCATGATCCAGCACGCCGAGCAATTCGCCGAAGCCGGGATTCCCTTTATCTTCGATCCGGGTCAGGGGATGCCGATGTTTGACGGCAATGACCTGAGTCGCTTCATCGACCAGGCCACCTATGCCACCCTCAATGACTACGAGGCCCAGCTGCTTTGTGAACGTACCGGCAAGACCCTGGAAGAACTCGCCGGTTCCCTGAAAGCCCTGATTGTGACCCTGGGCGGTGAAGGCTCAAAGATTTACACCGATGGTAAATGCATCGAGATTCCACCGGCCAGGATCGGCGAGGCCAAGGATCCCACCGGCTGCGGCGATGCCTACCGGGCCGGCCTGCTTTACGGCCTGGAAAATGGCCTGGATTGGGAGACCACCGGCCGGATCGCCGCCATGTGCGGGGCGATCAAAATCGAGCAATACGGGACCCAGAACCACTATTTCACCCTGGATGAGTTCAAGGCCCGTTACCAGGACAGCTTTGGGTCTACTTTCTAGATAGAGATTTTAACACTGCCGGGGGCAACCGATCGCAGCAGATAGCCCGAAGGTTGCCCCGGCAGCCAATGATTTTCCCAGACATCTCCGGACAACAAAAAACCCGCTTTCCCTTGCAGGAAGCGGGTTTTTCTATCTCACCGGCTCACCGGAGTTTACCGGATTCTTTTCTGGTGGCGATGCAGGCCACTAAACTGAGTGGCGATATTCACGCTATTTTAAGTTGTTGCGGTTTTGGTTCTCTTGCGGTTGCCCCCACGGTTGCCCCCAGGTTGGCGGGGGTGGGGCCATGATGCCGCTGTCATGATTAAGATGTTTTTGGCGGACTTTAACCATGGCAAACCGTTTTTTGTTTCATTAAAAAAACCGTGGGTACAGTGGGTACACCGGGGACAACGCGCAAAATCAACAAGTTATTTGTCCCCGCCAGTGGGTACGCCGTGGGTACAGTGGGTACAGCCGGAAAAACAACAACTTATAGCGATGTCGGATTATTGACTATAAAAGGCGAGATTCAAAACCAATCGAGGTTTTTTCATCACACCACATAACAATTACAAGAGGATATACGAGTTTAAAGCGCTGTCCAAAACCGGCTTTTTTTACCTTCAGCAGGCTGGCACACAAAAACCACCAACAGGAAAACCCCATAAATTACATTTTTACAGTATTAAATTAAAACCTAAATGGAGTCAGAAATCGGGCCTCCTTGTCCCGCTAGGGGGATTTCCCTGGAAAGGACCCGCTCTTTTTTGGTGGCGTCATGGTATCTCTGATGGTGGGTGTTACGCGGATAGAGCTGTCGCAGCGACGGAAAGAACTCCACTGGCGCCAGTTAATTTAATGCGGCGCATGGCCAGCATATTGGTAGCCATGCCATGTTTGTCTGGGTTGTGCAACGGCGGGGTTGCATGATGTGACCATAAGACCCCCCCCAGGATACCCTGTAAATAGTTTCCAGGCAGGACTTACCATGGTGATTTCCGGAACTTCCCCCGGGGTGCACGGCGAACCGT
>PWOG01000016.1 GCA_003557565.1 Desulfobulbaceae bacterium | reverse complement strand
TGTGAAATAACACCAGACACCGTGGCCATTAAACCTTATGCCCCGACCCTTTTTCCGCCACCAAAAGCACCCTGTCAGTCCGGCGCCTGATGACACCTGGTGCAGCTTTGATCGCTCCAGCCCGTGTGCTTTACAGGGTATGGCAAATCGCTTTTAAGGCCATGGCAGTCATGGCATTGCTCCATCCCGGCCACGGGGTGCGGCAGCGCCACGGCGGCTTTCACCGCCGCGCTTTCGCGATGCTCCAGCAGTTCGGGCGACTGGCGGAAGGCAAAGAAGGCGCTGACCACCAGGATCAGAAGCCCGACCACCAACGCCAGCTGGGTCGAATAATATTCTCTCACGACCATGACCTCCAGCGAAAGCCGGTTAAGATGCTAAACAAAATTAAAACTCTCCGAATGAATATTCTGAGGCGGCAGCCCAAGCCTGTCCACCACCTTCCGCATAAATTTTTGCATGGGCACGGGGCCGCAGATGAAATACTCCAGCTGCATTCTGTTCTCGGGCAGGTACCGGGCCATCAGCTCGGCGGTAATCCGGCCCTTTTCCCCCTTCCACTGGGGCGGGGGTTTGCCGAGGACATGGACAACCCGGATGTTAAGGCGTTCCTGCAAGGTTTCCAGCTCTTCCCGGAAGGTGGTATTATCCCAGTCCTTGCTGCCGTAGAACAGCAACACCGGGCGTTGATCATGCCGGTCGGCCATGGCCCGCAGCATGCTCATGATCGGCGATATCCCCACCCCCCCGGCGATGAAGCAAAAGCCCGGCGCGTCACGCTCTTCCATGATGAATGAGCCATAGGGTCCGTCCAGGTAGGCCCGGGTGCCGGGGGCGGTTTGGCCGATTTGGGAGGTAAAGTCTCCCAGCTCCTTGATGGTCATCTCCACCCACCCCCGCTCCATGGCACTGGAAGAAAAGGAAAAGGGATGCTCGCGAATGGCAAAGGGTGATTTACCCAGGGTCAGCCAGGCAAACTGGCCGGATTTGAACTCCATCCCGTCATGCCCGTCGGGGCGCAGGCGCAGGGTCCAGGAGCGCCCCGGCTCCGGCCGCACTTCCTCTACGATGTACGGTCGCCGCCAGGACATAAATGATTTGCACACCCGGACATAAACCAGCGCCAACGCCCAGGCGGCAACCATCACCAACCAGAGGCCCAGTTTGACGGGGGTTTCGGTGTAGAAACCCACCCCCACCACATGGGCCACGCTCAGCACCACCGCGACCAAAGAGACATTGCCGTGGATAAGGCGCCAGAGCTCGTAGTTCAAGCCCAAAGGTTGACGATAAAGGGAAGAGATGATGACCACCACAAAGGCAACCAAGCCGATCACCCCCACCACCATCCACCAGGGCGCGGAAGCCGGATGCAACAGCAGCAGCAGGTCGGGGCTGGCAACCAGTAGCACCACGGCATGAAGAAGGATGAAGCCGAAAGCGATCAGGGAAATATTACGATGGAAATGATAGACTACGTCGATCCCGTAGGGAGCGGTGAGGTTTTTGAACCGGCCCGTAATAAAGAACTGCAGGCCCATCATCGACAACCCGGCAAAGCCGATGGCCACCCCGAACTCCCGCCAGAAACCGCGCCCCGGCGGGGGTTCGATCAGCATGGCCAGCACCGGAGCGGCGGCGACGATGAAGTAGAGCCCGATCCAGAAAGTACTCCGCAAATACCGCATGTGCATTTTCACCGTCCGTGGCAATGGATTATGGTAACCTACCACTTCAATGGTTGGTTGCGCGGTGGCGGCAACCTGACCTGCTACCAGGTAAATGATCACGGGGGCAAAGAGGTAAGCGGTCACCGGGTCCCGCAAGATGCGGTGCCCTGTGATCGCTTACGCTACCAGTATGCGATAATTTCCCGGCGGCGTCCAGCGAGTTGTTTTAAGTTCCGACAAAATGGTAAGCGGTCACCGGGTGCCGCAGGTTGTGGCGAGCGGGACGGCGAAGCGTACATCAGTACGTGAGCCGGCCCGATCGCCGCTTTCGACGGTGCCTGGTGACCGCTTACGTTGACACACCGCCGGGGCTGTGCTGTAATGAAGAAGTTCGTTCTAAACCTTACCCGGGAGATTCAAGTCATGCAAGAAGCGATGTTTTATCAGCCGGAAAAGGAAACCACCCTGCACTGTCGGCTCTGCAGCCATCATTGCCGGATCAAGGACGGTCGCCGGGGCCTGTGCGGGGTCCGGGAAAACCGGGGCGGCAAGCTCTACAGCCTGGTATACGGCCGGCTGATAGCCGAAAATCACGACCCCATCGAAAAAAAACCCCTTTTTCATTTTCTGCCGGGCAGTCGCTCTTACTCCATCTCCACGGTGGGCTGCAATTTTAAATGCCAGCACTGCCAAAACTTCCAGGTCTCCCAGTACCCCCACCTCTACCAGGGGGAAATCGCCGGCCAGCAACGCACCCCCGAGGAGGTGGTCGACGCCGCCGAACGCACCGGCTGCCAGAGCATCAGCTACACCTACGTGGAACCCACCATTTTCTATGAATTCGCCTACGACTGCTCGGTGCTGGCGCAAGCCCGGGGAATCAAGAACGTCTGGGTCAGTAACGGCTACATGACCGAGGAAGTAGCCAGGCATCTGGCCACGGTGCTGGACGGCATCAATATCGACCTCAAAGCCTTCACCGACGAATTCTACCGCAAGGTCTGCAAGGCCCGCCTGCAGCCGGTGCTGGACAACATCCGCCTGATGCACGAACTGGGTATCTGGCTGGAGGTGACCACCCTGATTATTCCGGGCCTCAACGACAGCGCCGATGAGCTGAAGGAAATCGCCGGCTTCATCAATGAGATCGATCCGAGCATCCCCTGGCATGTCACCGCCTTCTTCCCCACCCACGAGATGATCGACCGCCCCCCGACCCCGGCCGCCAGCCTGCGCCAGGCCCGCGATATCGGCCTGGCCGCCGGTCTGCGCTTCGTCTACGAGGGCAATATCCCCGGCGAGGGGGGGGAGAACACCTACTGCCCGGCCTGCAACACCATGCTCATCAAACGCCACGGCTTCAGGATAATCGACAACCACCTGGACGCCGGCGCCTGCCCCGCCTGCCGGGAGAAGATCCCGGGGGTGTGGGGGTAGAAAGCGGGAGGGAGGCGCTTATCCCAGGAGCCTGTTGACCACCCTGGTCAACTCCCGCAGATCAAAGGGCTTGGCCAGGGCGGCGCTGAAGCCGTAGTCGGCATAATTGGCCATGATCGGATCGTGGGAGTAACCGCTGGCCACCACCACTTTGGCGGCCGGGTCCAGGGCCAGGATTTCCTTGATGGTCTCCTTGCCACCCTTGCCGCCGGGGATGGTCAGGTCCATGATCATCAGGTCTATGGGCGCCTCCTGGGCCATGGCTTCCCGGTAAATCCGCACCGCCGCATCACCGTCTTCCGCCAGCAGCACCTGGTGCCCCAACCTGCCCAGCACCGCCCGGCTGACCTGACGGATCATTTCCTCATCGTCCATCACCAGAATTCTGGCCTTTTCTGCTCCCGCCTCTGTTTCCCGGGGTTTCTCAACGTCGGCGGCGGCCTGGGTCGACACCGGCAAATAGACTTCAAAGGTGGTGCCGCTGCCGGGGGTGGAACGGACGGTGATTCGGCCGTCATGCTTACTGACGATGGAGTGACAGATGGCCAACCCCAGCCCGCTGCCCAGTTTCTTGGTGGAAAAATAAGGGTCAAAGATCCGGTCCAGGGCATTGGCGGGGATTCCCACCCCATGGTCTTTGACACTCATTTTCACGTAATCGCCCCGGCCGGGCAGGGCCACCTCACCCGTTTCCGCGGCGAGGATATTGTCGCATGCCACCTCGATAACTCCCCCCTCCGGCATGGCCTCGCTGGCGTTTAAGATCAGGTTCTGGACCACCTGGCTGATCTGACCCTTGTCGATATCCACCAGCCAGAGATCGTCCGGGATAAGGTAGCGGCAGGCCGTTTTGCTCCCCCGCAGCACAAAATCGGCGGAATCCCTGATCACCTCCGCCAGTGAGGCTGCTTGCCGGATCGGCTGCCCGCCCTTGGCGAAGGTAAGCAGTTGCCGGGTCAGTTCCTGGGCCCGCTGGCAGGCTTTGACCGCCTCCTGGAGCAGGTAACGGGTGTTGTCCGGCAGCTGGGAGTCCAGCAACGAAAGCTCGATGTTGCCCCTGATGGCGGTGAGGATGTTGTTAAAATCATGGGCCAGGCCGCCGGCCAGCGCCCCGATGGATTCCAGTTTTTTAATCTTGACCAGTTCCTGATCGGTGCGCAGCTGCTGGGTGATATCCCGGAAGACCATCACCACGCCGATGATTTCGCCGCTTAGGTCTTTGATGGGAGCGGCGCTGTCGGCAACATTTATTTCCCGCCCGTCCCTGGACCGCAAAATTGCCTGCCGCTCCAGTTCAACGATCCCGCCGGTGGCCAGCACCCGTTCCACCGGGTTCTGACAGGGCTCACCGCTGCCTTCTTCAACCAGGGTAAACACTTCGCTCAGGGGCAGGCCCACCGCCTCTTGGCTGCTCCAGCCGGTAATGCTTTCGGCCGCCTGGTTGATCAGGGTCACCCGGCTTTCGGTGTTGGTGCTGATGACCCCGTCGCCAATGCTTTTCAGGGTCACCTCCAGCCGCTGGGTCTCTTCAGCCAGCCGGTTTTCCGCCTGCTTCCGGGAAGTGATATCGGTGGCCACCTCCAGCCGCACCACCCGGCCATCCACCCACTTAATGGCCCGATCCCGGATATCAAACCATTGACCGGTGAGAGTATTTTCCATCTCCCAGTGATAAATTCCGGCGGGCTGGCCATTTTCATCCAGCAAATACTGGTTGGTGCAGAAATCGCACGGGCCCTGCTGGTTCTTTTGCAAGGACTGCCAGCACAGCTTACCGGTGATATCACCGAATATCTGCTTACCGGTCTCGTTGATAAACAGGATCTCGTAGGTTTCCATGTCGGCCACGTAAACCAGCGCATCAAGGCTGTTCATCAGCAATCGAAAACGGGCTTCGTTTTCCCGCAGCACCTGCCCGCTGGCCTCCAGTTTAGAGGCCATATCATGAAAGGCCCGGGTCAGGGTGGCGATCTCGGTGGGCATTTGGGTACCGGCAGAGGTGAGCCGGGCGTCTAGTTGGCCGTCGGCAAAACGGCGGGTCAGGTTGACCAGGCCGGTGATGGGCCCAACCAGGTTTTTCCTGCCCAGGAAACAGGCCACGGCAATGGATATGGCGGTGGCCAGCACCAGCAACAGCAGATTGCGGAGCATTACGGCGTTGGCCGGCCCCAGGACATGGCTTTCCGGGATGGAGGCCCACAAGTAGATATACGGTTTTTCGTCCGCCACCAGGCGAACCGGTTTAACGGCGAAGATCCGATGCATGCCGTCGGAGCCCTGGCCGAAAAAAACCGCCGGTTCCTCGGCCCCGCGGGCGGTTTCCCAGGAATGACTGATAATGGGCCGGCCCACCGGGTTGGTTTCCGGCATGGGCGGATAAAAGAACAGGCGAATCCCCTGGTGATCGGTTATGGCCAGAAAGGATCTATCCGGCAGATTCGATGCCTCATGGAAATGGGCAAAGCGGCTCAGGGAAACCGCAGCGGTGAGCACCGCCCACGGTTGACCGTCCCGGTCCATGACCGGATGGGCAAAGGCAAAGGCCGGCCGGTTGTCGCCCACCCGGGTGATTATATATTCCCCCGCGGCGAACCTTTCCTCCGCCAGGGCCTCTTGAAAATGCTTGCGGTCGGACAGATTGGCTGGGGTATAAGCCCCGCCGGAAATCAGCACCCGGCCCTGCGGATCGGTTAAGGTGATGTTTTGAAAGTCGGGGTTCTGCTCAAACACAGCCTCCAGAATCTTTTCGCTCATCTCCATGTTTCCCTCCCGGATAGCCGGCAGCAGGGAGAGGGTGGAGAGGATCTGGCGGGCGGCGCCGGTCATGTCTTTCTGACTTTCAGCCATGCTGCGGGTCAGCAGCAGGACATCCTGCTGGGCGCTGTCGATGGAGAGGCGCCGATGCTCGACCCCGCTATAGAGAAGAATAACCAGGGCGGGAAGCACGGCGGCCACCACCAGTAAAACCAGGTTCCTGCTGATGGAGCCGGCCTTGAGAGAATTCATGGACAAACCTCGTTGATCATGACCATAACAATCCGTGCTCACGTGGTAAGAGTCCGGTAGATCCCGGGCATGCGCAAAGGCAGCCTTTTGACGTCGTCGATAAAACAGTAGTTGACCGCCCCGTACATATGGGGAATGTAATCATGGGATTGCCGGTCGATGGTGATGCAGAAGGGATGAATCCCTGCGGCCCGGGCCTCGATCAGGGCATGGCGGGTGTCTTCAATGGCGTAGTCGCCCTTGTAGTCGTCATAATCCTCGGGCTTGCCGTCGGAGAGGGTGATCAGCAGCCGGACCCGGGCCTCGGTGGCCGCCAGCATCCGGGTCACATGACGAATGGGCGGCCCCATGCGGGTGTACTCCCGGGGGTTGATGGCCGCGATCCGGCCCCGGACCAGGGCATCGTAATTTTCTTCCAGATGCTTGATGTGGTAGAACTCGGAGCGCTGCCGCCGCATGCCGGAAAAGCCGTAAATGGCGTAACGGTCCCCCAGCACCTCCAATGATTCGCACATCAGGGCCAGGGCCTCCTTGAGGGCGGTGCTGATCCAGCCTTCGGTGGAAGAGGACATGTCCACCAGGAACACTGCGGCGATATTGCGTTCATCCCGGTCCAGGCGGATGAACAGCTGGTCCGTGGCCGAGGCCCCGGCCCGGGTGTCGGCCAGGGCCTCCACGGCGGCGTCGAAATCGATCTCGTCGCCGTCCCGCTGACGCTTGAGATAGCGCTGCTGCAGGCGCATCATCTCAAACTGGCGCTTGAGCTGCTGCAACTGGCCGCGGTACCTGGCCAGGGTGTTCTCCACAAAGGTTCCCTGCACCGGGTCCAGTTCCTTTTCGATGAGCTGGCACCAGTTCTTGCGAAACCCCTGCCGGCGGTAATCCCACTCATCGTAAACCAGGCGGCCCCCCAGGGCCTGGCCCTCCCCTTCCGGCCCCGCCGGGCCGGGACCGCCCACCGGCCCGCTCCCGGCCTGGCCCATGGCGGCACTGATATAGTGCTGCGGCACCCGCCCCAGGTCATCAGTGATTTCCCGGGCCAGGGCCTGCAACTCTTCGGGAAGCTGGAACTCCCGGCCGCCGATGACCAGGTATTCGGGCCCCGCCTGATCTTGCTGGGGGCTGTCCGGCTCGGCTTCCCGCTCACCCCGGCCGGAGACCAGCATGGCCAGGCCCTCGCTTTCCAGCGGCGCGGCCGGGCCCGGGGCTTCACCCTCTTCTTCCCCGGCCGCCGGCGCCGCGGCGGCGGCCTCCGGGGGCAGAAAGGCGCCCAGGGCCTCGATGAACCGCTGCCGGCGCTCCTTGCGCCGCCGCAGGCGGGCGACCTGATAGGCCTGGGGACGCAGCCCCCCCAGCAGGGGTTCAACCCCGGCATAATCGCCGGGCAGACCGCTTACCCTTTGGCCCCCGTTATCACCTGCCAGCAGCCGGTAGAGGGCGGCGGTCAGCTCCATGCTGCGGCCGACTCCGTCCTCCCCGGCTGTCCCGGCGACATCCGGCGGCGCATCACCGCCATTATCAGCCGGGTCCAGCAGGACCAGCAGCCGGTGAAAAAGTCTCTCTTCCTCGGCGCTCAACCCTTCCCGCCCCTGGCCCGTTAACACCCACCGGCCCAGGGCCTCCACCAGCCGGGCCTTGCCGCTCAGCCGGCGAAGATCGGGGCGCCGGCTCCGGAGCCGCCGGCAAACCGGCTGGCTGTCGCGCATCAGGCCGGGGAGTTCGTCCTGCAACCGGCGCAGTACTCGG
>PWOG01000047.1 GCA_003557565.1 Desulfobulbaceae bacterium | reverse complement strand
CTCAATGACAAGCAGCTGCCCCGGTACGCCCGGGAAAAGGTCGAGCAGGAGTTCAAGAAGCTCAAGAACATGCCGGCCATGTCCGCCGAGGCCACGGTGGTCCGCAATTACGTGGAGTGCATCCTGGGCCTGCCATGGCAGGAAAAAAGCGACAGCCGGCTTGATCTGGACCTGGCGGAACGGGTTCTCGAAGAGGACCATTACGGTTTGCACAAACCCAAGGAGCGGATTCTTGAATACCTGGCGGTCAGAAGCCAGGTGGAAAGGCTCAAGGGACCCATCATCTGCCTGGTTGGGCCGCCGGGAGTGGGCAAGACTTCGATCTGCAAGTCGGTGGCCCGCTCCATGGACCGCAAGTTTGAGCGCCTTTCCCTGGGCGGGGTCCGCGACGAAGCCGAGATCCGCGGGCATCGGCGGACCTATATAGGAGCCATGCCCGGTAAGATTCTGCGGGCCATGCAGAAGGCCCAGGTGGCCAATCCGGTGCTCTGCCTCGACGAAGTGGATAAGATGAGCATGGATTTCCGGGGAGATCCGGCCGCCGCGCTGCTGGAGGTCCTGGACCCGGAACAGAACCACAGTTTCAGCGATCATTACCTGGATCTCGAGTATGATCTCTCGGATGTCTTCTTCATCACCACCGCCAACAATCTGGCCGCCATCCCGGCTCCGCTGCAGGACCGGATGGAGATCATCCAGATCAACGGCTATACCGAGGAGGACAAAGTCAGTATCGCCCGCGGCTTTCTGGTCCCCAAACAACTGGAGGCCAATGGCTTCAGCCCCGACGATATTGTTTTTACCGAGGCCGCCCTGCGGGAGATCATTCGCCGTTATACCCGGGAAGCCGGAGTCCGCAACCTGGATCGCACTATTTCCGCGATTTGCCGCAAAGTAGCCCGGCAGCGCCGTAAACAAAAAAAACATAAAAAACCCCGCCTGACCCCGGCCGCCGTGGCCCGCCACCTGGGAGTGCCCAGGTACCGTTACGGGCTGGCCGAAGATGAGGATCGGGTGGGCCTGGCCACCGGCCTGGCCTGGACCGAGGTGGGCGGCGAGCTGCTGCAGATCGAAACTGCCCTGATGCCCGGCAAGGGCAAGCTCACCGTCACCGGCAAGCTGGGCGATGTTATGCAGGAGTCGGCCCAGGCCGCCCTTAGTTATGTCCGTACCAGGGCCTGGAATTTGAACCTGAAGCCGGATTTTTACCAGAAACTGGATATTCATTTTCATGTTCCCGAAGGCGCCATCCCCAAGGATGGCCCGTCGGCGGGAATCACCATGGCCGCATCCCTGGTTTCGGCCCTGCTCAAGATACCGGTGCGCCGTGATGTTGCCATGACCGGTGAGATCACCCTCCGGGGCCGGGTGCTGCCCATCGGCGGCCTGGTGGAGAAATTGCTGGCGGCCAAGCGGGGTAATATCAAGCATATCCTGATTCCCCGGGAGAATGGACGTCATCTGAAGGAAATTCCGGCCCGGATATTAAAGGATCTGCGGATCGATACCGTGGATAATGTCGATGAGGTGCTGGCCCTGGCCCTGGCCCTGCCCGCCGGTGAATCGCTTTTCCGGGAGGTTGAGGATGGCGGTGCCCAGGAACCGCCGCTGTTTTCCGGTCTGGAGCCCTTGGAATATCCCCGCCCCCAGTAGGCATCAGACAAGCATCCGGCTGTATCCTGATAATTTGCAAGTGATCGCTTACGATAATTTTTGTAATCGTTCACCAGGGCCAGCAACCTGTTGATTTAACGGCCCGTAACCGTTCAGCCGTGCTGCTGGTTCGGGCGATCAGCCAGGTGCCGCATACACAGGGTACTCAAGCCTGGCTGATCTTCCGAAGATGCGGTGCTGCTGAACGGTTACTGATTTTGGCCGTCGTGGTTATGGTGCCCAGAAATGGTTGGCATTTATTCCGGCCCTGGCGAGGCGGTAAACTTCTTTTTTGCTTGACGAAAGCCAGGTCCCATGGTTAATAGGGGGGCTTGAAGCGGATGGGCGAATAGCTCAGTTGGGAGAGCATCGGCCTTACAAGCCGAGGGTCACAGGTTCGAGCCCTGTTTCGCCCACCATTTTCAAATTCAGGGGTTGTAGCTCAGTTGGTTAGAGTGCTGGCCTGTCACGCCAGAGGTCGCGGGTTCGAGTCCCGTCAACCCCGCCAGAAAAAACAAGGGAAATCAGGCAAACGGTCTGGTTTCCCTTTTTTTTTGTGCGGTGCCCCCTGATCGCTTGCCGGATACCCCCCGTGGCTGTTTACCGGTGAACAGGGGCAGGATTTGCTTGACAACGATGGTCGACGGCGACTAACTTGCTTTGCTTTGTGTGCGGGAATACTGTGACATCTTTTGGTGAGGTTTTATTCCTTGTCGGTGCTGGCCTACATAGAGGGACTGGGTGAACGGACCCTGTACCTTGTCCGTGACTTGGGACGGATGAGTGTTTTCCTGGTCCAGGTGGTGGCCGGGCTTTTTGAGCGACCGTTTCGTCTGGCGGAGGTGATTCGCCAAGTCCGCTTGATTGGGGCTTACTCGCTGCCCGTCATTTTCTTTACCGCCGCCTTCACCGGCATGGTGCTGGGGTTGCAGGGTTACTACACCCTGCGTAAGTTTGGGGCCGAAGGAGCCCTGGGCTCCATGGTGGCCCTTTCCCTGCTGCGCGAACTGGGGCCGGTGCTCACCGCCTTGATGGTCATCGGCAGGGCCGGTTCGGCGATGTGTGCCGAGATCGGTATTATGCGTAATTCCGAACAGCTCGACGCCCTGGAGTGCATGGCCGTCAATCCCTTTCGCTACCTGCTGGCACCCAAGCTGCTGGCCACCCTGATTTCCATTCCCCTGTTGACCATGATCTTCAGCGTGGTGGGGATTTTCGGCGGGTACCTGGCCGGGGTCGTGCTTTTAGGGATCAATGCCGGCTCATACTTTGCCGGGATGGAGCAGAGCGTGGCCATGAAGGATATCAACATGGGCATCATCAAGTCCTTTGTCTTTGCTCTGCTGGTGGTTTGGATCTGCACCGGCCGTGGTTACTTCGTGCACCAGATCCGGGGGGCCGGTTTCGGGGCCGAGGGGGTCAGCCGGGCCACCACCCAGGCGGTGGTGCTCTCTTCCATCTCCGTCCTGCTTTGGGACTATCTGTTGACGGCTATTTTGTTATGAGCAACTCGGTCATTGAGTTTGAACAGGTCAGCAAATCATTCGGCAGCCAACAGGTGCTCAGCGGCGTGGATTTTGCCATTAAGGGAGGCCGGACCACGGTGATTGCCGGGGCCAGCGGCCAGGGCAAGAGCGTGACCTTAAAGCTGATTCTGGGGCTGCTTAAGCCTGACTCCGGCAGGGTTCTGGTCAAGGGTCGGGATATCTCCCGGATGCGTGGCCGTAGGCTCAACGAAATGAGAATGAATTTCGGGGTGTTGTTTCAGGGCGGGGCGCTCCTGGACTCCCTGTCCGTTTTTGCCAATGTGGCCTTGCCCCTGGAGGAAAGAACATCTTTGGCCGCCGGTGAGGTTCGCCAGCGGGTTATGCAGATCCTGGAGCAGTTGGGGTTGTCCGGCCATGAAGAAAAATATCCGGCCCAGCTTTCCGGAGGCATGAAAAAACGGGTCGGCCTGGCCCGGGCCCTGATGCTGCAGCCGGAGATCATGCTTTTCGATGAGCCGACCACCGGCCTGGACCCGGAAAAAGCCATGGAGATATACCGGCTTTTTCTCGAAACCCAGCAGAAATTTGGCTACACTGCGGTGATTGTCAGCCATGATATTCCCAAGATCTTCAACCTTGCCGATCAGGTAATTATCATGGGTCAGGGCGGGGCTAAATACTTTCCCAGCCCGGAAGATATTCAGCGCAGCAGTGATCCGGATATCCGGGAATTCGTCCGCATCACCATGGGCGATATTTATTTGAGCAAAACCATGGAAAATGACTATGAGCAGAGCTAAACTGGATCTGGTGGTGGGCCTTTTTGTCCTGGCCGGTTTTTTCTCCTTTGTATATTTATCGGCCCAGCTGGGTGATTTTGCGCCGCTGTCCAAGCGGCACCAATATCAGGTTCAGGCCGAATTCGGTAATATTTCCGGCCTGCGCCAGGGCGCGGTGGTGGAAATTGCCGGGGTTCGAGTGGGCAAGGTGACCGGGATAGACCTCAGTGACCGCCAGCGGGCCGAGGTAACCATGTATATCGACCGGGAAGTGGAGTTAAGCGAAGATTCCATCGCTTCCATCAAGACCCAGGGCATTATCGGCGAAAAGTACGTCTCCATCAGCCCCGGCGGTTCCGATATGATGCTTGAAGATGGTGACTGGCTGCTGGAAACAGAGTCCGCTCTCGATTTGGAGGAGTTGGTCAGCAAGTATATCTTTGGCGGGGTCTGATTTACCGGGATGAGGCGGGTCGTTTGCCGGGGGTAGGTGTCCATGTTCGATCAAAAGGGGGAAAAAACGGAAAAATCGGGGGGGCGGCCGGCGTTGTGGTTGGCTCCGCTGGTGCTTTGTTTTTTTTTGATCCTGCCGGTTGCGCTTCCCGCCGAGGAAGTCGTTTCCGAACAGGACCCGGCCACCGGCCGAGAGGATTTTTACGACCCGTGGGACGAAGACCCTTTGGACGAAGACCCTTTGGATGAAGACCCCTGGGACGATGATCCCTGGGACGACGACCCATGGGCACAAAATGCCCGTGATGACAAAACCCTGGCCGACCCTCTGGAGCCACTGAACCGGGTGTTCTTCACCTTTAACGACCGACTTTATGTCTGGGTTCTGGATCCGGTGGCCCGGGGCTATGCCTCGACCCTGCCGGAGGATGTCCGGCTTTGCTTCCGGCGTTTTTTTCGCAATCTGAAGGCCCCGGTTCGCGTGGTCAACCATTTGCTGCAGGGACGGGTACGGGACAGTGGCACCGAACTGGCCCGGTTTACAATCAACACCACCGTGGGCATCGCCGGTTTGACCGATCCGGCTGCTGACACCTTTGGGATTAAGCAGCGGGATGCCGATCTGGGTCAAACCCTGGGGATTTACGGCCTGGGTGACGGATTTTATATCAATTGGCCCCTGGCCGGCCCATCTACTCTGCGTGACTCGGTGGGGGCGGCCGGTGATTCCCTGGTCAACCCGCTCTCCAGGCTGATGGCTCAAGACCCCAGAGCCGGAGCGGCGGCTTACTCCGGGCGAACGGTCAACAACGTTTCGCTGCGACTCGGTGAATACGAACGCTTCACCGCCGCTGCCTTTGATCCCTATATCGCGGTTAGGGATGCCTACTGGCAGCACAGGCGAAGCATAATTCGCGACCGGGGCAAGGAGGATTCCGAAGTGCCGGCGCTTTTCAGTGATGCCGATGAGGTTGGACCATAGACCGGTCGTGTATCTATCCCCATGGGATAACGGTGGCCGTCGCCCCGCCGGGCGTCCAAGCTATGGCCTCCGCAGGGTGGCAAAGCATGATAAAGCCATGAAACAGGAGAGATAAGGTGCGGAAAGTAAAAATATTTGTCTCGGAAAAGATTGCTTGTCTGGCCGGGGGGCTCATGCTGGGCCTGATGTCCGTTGTCCTGCTGGCCGCCATGCCGGGATCGGCCATGGCGGCGGATCCAAGTGAAACCGTGAGCAGGGCGGTGGATGAAATTATCGATATTCTTAGCGACCCGGAACTGGCTGGCGAGGAAAATAGTGAAGAACGTTACGGCAGGGTGGTAGCTCTGGTGGATAAATTTCTCGACTTTCGGGAGATCTCCATGCGTACCATGGGGCCTCGCTGGCGTGACATCGATGACGCTCAGCGGCAAACTTTTATCGATCTGTTCAAGAAATACCTGGAGCGGAATTATATTGACCAAGTGGATGAATATTCCGATGAAAAAGTCGTGGTCAAGAATCATGAAATTCGCGAGGATCGCCGGGGCAACCGTTATGCCCGGGTGATGACCGATTTTGTCATGAAGGACCAGGCGGTGCCGATTAATTACCGGATGCGGGAGAAAGATGGCCGGTGGCTGGTATATGATGTTGAAATCGAAGGGGTAAGTCTGGTGCGCAATTTTCGCAGTCAATTTGAGCCCTACTCTTTTGACGAATTGATTCAGCGCCTGGAAGAAGGTCTTGCCACCGGCGAAGACGCCCTGGCCGACGATGATATGGATTTCAGCCTATGACCGTGATTGACAGCAGCGCGGGAGCCGAGGTTTCCCGGTCAGCCGATGGCGGGATAGGCCGGGATGAGGCTACCGCCGTACTGGCCTTTCTTGAGCCCGACGAGGCAATGCGGCTGGCCGCCATGGGCCGGGTGAAACAATTGAATGTGGGCGAGACCGTTATTGAAGGCCACCGGCCCGCCGATTTTCTGGCCTTTGTGCTGGATGGCAAACTGGCGGTAAAGAAACCTGCCTCCTTTCCCGGCCGTTACGTATTGCTGGCGGAGATTGAACGGGGAGGCATGACGGGTGAGGCAGCAGTGGTGGATCTGGCCGGCGGGCCCGGGTGCTCATCAGACAGCGACGGCCCCGCCTGTTATGGAACCGTGGTGGAGGCGGTGGAACCCTCCAGGTTGCTGGTTTTGCCCCGGGAACGACTGCGGGGATTAATCGAAGATGACCAGGGTCTGGCCCTGAAATTGCTTGTCAGGATTGTCAAGGTCATGCGGCAGCGGCTTCGTAGTGCCGGCGAACGGCTTGCATGGATTTTGTGAAGGATCTTTTCAAGCAAACCCTGGCACCTTTGATCCTGTTTTACGCCTCGCTGGTTTTCCTGCTCGCCGCCTATTTCGTTTTCTCCCGCCAGCTGGCGCCGCCGGTCGCTCTGTTCATGCTTTTGGCGGCTCTTGTTCTGGGCCCCCTTTTCGGGCTGATGGTGGTGGCCCTCGACCGCCTGCAGCAGTCTGCCGCTGCCCTCCTGCGGCGGGTTCTGCCCGGCGTTACCGCCGGCTTTCTGCTTTTTTTCGGCTATGTCATCGCTTATATTCTTCTTTTTACCGGTCTGGTTGCTTATCCCCAAGGGCGGATAATCGACGCCGGCGTGGTGAATTTGACGTCAGAGCTTGATTTCAAGCTCTACAGCATGAATTTCGTGCTGTTTTTTGCCGTTTGGTCCTGGCTTGACCACAGGTGGCGGCTGGTCCGGAAGATGGCCCGCTGGCTGCAACATACCCGTGCCAGGGTCGGGGGTCAGGAAACTCCTTGACCAAAACGGTTAGATATTCTATATTTTCGCGTTTTGGTAATTTTATCCGGACCGCCGTATAGTCGCCATGATAATCAGATTTGCCGAAATTCCGCCCCAGGGCCTGGCTCTGGAAATAGCGGACCAATCGTGGTTCCCCGATCATGAACTGGAGCGCCATGGGGTGGCCCGGGCGGCGGTAACTCTTTCCCGGGACCGGGAGCGGGTGATTTTTGCCGGCTGGCTGGAGGCCACTGTAAGTCTGCTGTGCGACCGTTGCCTGGAGTCATACCGGCATCAGGTTGATGTCCGGTTCAGTCTGCATCTGGAACTGTCAGGCCGGGGGGAAGAGGCCACGGCTTACGGAGAGATTGAACATGCCTGCAGCCGAGAGGAAATGGATACCATCTTCCTGGACGATGACCTGGTGGATGTGGCGGATCTGCTGACCCAGCAGGTCTTTTTGAGCCTGCCGGCAAAAAATCTGTGCAGCCGGGATTGCCGGGGGTTGTGTTCCGCCTGCGGGAGTGATCTGAATCGTGATGATTGTGGCTGTGCCGTGGAAGCAAAGAACTCACCCTTTGCCGTGCTTAAGGTGTTGAAAACATCATAGCCATTTTTATTTCCCGGCAACAATGACCACCTTATCCATGGTCGCACCTTATTGGGGTCGCACCTTATTGGGGTCGCACCTGACCGGCAATTGATATACTAATTAGAGTGAGCAAGTGAAACCCG
>PWOG01000006.1 GCA_003557565.1 Desulfobulbaceae bacterium | reverse complement strand
GCCCAGGCCGAAGGCAGGATCGGGGCGCCGGTGCGGGAGGCCAGCAGCACCGCCCCGGCCTGGGCGATCCGGGCTGGCCCCTGGGAGCCGTCGGCGATGATGCCGGCGTTGGCCCCGGCGCGGACCCCGGCGATCATCCCCTTGAGCGCCGCTACCCCGCCCCGGCTGCGGGAACCCCGTACCAGTTCGGCGTTCATCAGCCGCAGGGCGCCACTGAGCAGTTCGGCGTCGTCGCTGGCCGAGACCATCAGCACCCAGCGGGCGCCGGGATCGATGGCCGCCTGCTGGCGTTTGACCTGGTAGAGATGAAAAAAGACCGCGTAATGCCAGCAGGCCGAAATAAAGGGCTGGTGTTTTAAGCACTCCTGCAGGTGTTCCAGGCCACGGGTCTGTACCCGGCAGGAGGCGAACAGCCCCCGGCTTAACAGGTGGTAAAGCGGCGGCGCCAGGCGGCGGGCCAGGGCTTGCAGATAGGGATTTTTCACTGCCATAAGGGCTCCGGTTTGGCTGGTGGCCGCATGCGGTCGGCTACCATTTGAGTTCTTCCTCTTTTAAGGCCTTGAGCCGGTCCCGCAGTTCGGCGGCGTCTTCGAAGGCCAGCTCCCGGGCCGCCTCCTGCATGGCCTTCTCCACTTCCTTGATCTCCCGGCGCAACTCCGCCAGGTTCTTGAAGGCCGGCCGCTGCTCCGCCGTCTGGGTTTCCACCTCCACCGTGGGGTAGTCCTGCTCATAGATGCTGCCTATGATGTCCTTGATCCGGGAGTTGATGGTGGCCGGGGTGATGCCGTGCTCCCGGTTGTATTCGGCCTGGATGGCCCGGCGCCGTTGGGTTTCGGCGATGGTCCGGCTCATGGCCTCGCTGACCTTGTCGCCGTACAGGATCACCAGCCCCTCGGCATTGCGGGCTGCCCGGCCGCAGGTCTGAATCAGGGAGCGCTCGCTGCGCAGAAAACCTTCTTTGTCGGCGTCCAGCACCGCCACCAGCGAAACCTCGGGGATGTCCAGGCCTTCGCGCAACAGGTTGATCCCCACCAGGACGTCGTATTCCCGGCGCCGCAGGTCACGGATCAGCTCCGTTCGCTCCAGGGTCTTGATATCGGAATGGAGATAGCGAACCCGGACTCCAAGGTTTCGGTAATACTCACAAAGATCCTCGGCCATTCGCTTGGTCAGGGTGGTGACCAGCACCGCCTCGTCCCGGGCCTCCCGCTGGCGGATCTCCGCCAGCAGGTCGTCCACCTGGCTTGCGGCGGGTCGCACCTCGATGGCCGGGTCCATCAGCCCGGTGGGCCGGATGATCTGCTCCACTATCTTGCCGGCGGATATTTCCTGCTCGTAGTCGCCGGGAGTGGCGGAAACATAGATGGCCTGGTGGACCCGGGCGGTGAATTCGTCAAACATCAGGGGCCGGTTGTCCAGGGCCGAGGGTAGGCGGAAGCCGTATTCCACCAGGGTTTCCTTGCGGGAACGATCACCCCGGTACATCCCCCGCACCTGGGGGATGCTGACGTGGGATTCGTCGACCACCAGCAGGTAGTTATCCGGGAAATAGTCCAGCAGGGTAGGGGGCGGCGCCCCCGGGGGGCGGCCGGTCAGGTGCCGGCTGTAGTTTTCGATCCCGTGGCAGTAGCCCAACTCAGCCATCATTTCCAGGTCGAAGCTGGTGCGCTGCTCCAGGCGCTGGGCCTCCAGCAGTCGGTTCTGCTCCTGAAGTTCCCGCAGGCGTTCCTTGAGTTCGGCCTTGATGGTCATGATCGCCTGCTGTTGCCGGTCCTTGGAGGTGACGAAGTGGCTGCCGGGAAAGACCGTGGCCTCCTCCAGATCGTCATGGACCACCCCGCGCAGGGGGTCAACCACCCGGATGGCCTCGATGGTGTCGCCGAACAGTTCCACTCGCAGGGCCCGCTCCTCCTCGTGGACCGGAAAGATCTCGATGACGTCGCCGCGGACCCGGAAAGTGCCCCGGTGAAATGAATAATCATTGCGCTCGTATAACATATGCACCAGCCGGCGCTGGATCTCCACCGGCGGATAGTCCTCGCCGCATTTCAGGGCCAGGTGCATGTTCAGGTACTCCTCCGGCGAGCCCAGACCGTAGATGCAGGAGACCGAGGCGACGATGATCACGTCGCTGCGGGTGAGCAGGGCACGGGTGGCGCCGTGGCGCATCTTGTCGATGGCGTCGTTGATGGCCGAGTCCTTCTCGATATAGGTATCGCTCTGGGGAATGTAGGCCTCGGGCTGGTAGTAATCGTAATAGCTGACGAAGTACTCCACCGCGTTGTCTGGGAAAAGCTCCTTGAATTCGGAGTAAAGCTGGGCGGCCAGGGTCTTGTTGGGAGCCAGGATCAGGGCCGGGCGGTTGGTCTCGGCGATCACCCGGGCCATGGTGAAGGTCTTGCCCGAGCCGGTCACCCCCAGCAGCACCTGGTGGGCCGCCCCCCGTTCCACCCCCCGGCGCAGCAGCTCGATGGCCCGGGGCTGGTCGCCGGCGGGGGTGAAGTCGGTGACCATGTTGAAAGTTCTGTTGTTGCTCATAGATATATTTTAAATATGATTGCCTCGCAAAAACCCGTCAAATGAGTTGGCGGCAACGCGAAAACAATTAGTTGCAAAGGGTGCCCAGTCGGCGGCGCGGCTTTTTTTGCGACGCCGACAATAATGTAATTGTTTACCCGGGCACAGATCACGTAAGTGATCACTGGGACAAAGTGGTAAGCGCTGTGAGCGCTTACGAAAAATGTTCGTAGCCGCCATAGCCTATTTCCCGGCTGCTGCCGTCGGGCTGGCGCAGCACCACCCCCCCTTGTCCGGTAAGGCGGCCGACGCGGGCCGGGGCGGCGCCGGGAACTTCCCCGGCCAGGCGGGCGATGGCCTGGTCGTGTTCCGGGGCGGCGGTGAACAGCAGGTGATAATCCTCGCCGCCGGTCAGGGCCCAGGTCATGGCATCGGCTCCGCATTCCGCGGCGGCCCGGGAAACGAGCGGGGGGATCGGCAGTAAACTGGCCTCCACTTCGGCCCCGACGCCGCTGGCGGTACAGATATGGGCCAGGTCGGTGGCCAGGCCGTCGGAGAGATCCATCATGGCGTGAACCAGGTCCGAGTCGGCCAGCCTTTGCCCCAACTCCACCTGGGCCGTGGGGTCGAGGTGAGCTCGCACCGCTTCTGCCCACGCCGCGTCTTTTCCCAGTCCCCGACGGCAGAGCTCCAGGCCGGCGGCGGCCAGCCCCAATGGGCCCCCCACCCAGATCGAATCCCCTGCCCGGCCGCCGGAGCGCCGACAGGCCCGGGACTGCCGGCATTCCCCGATGATCGTCACCGACAGCATGACCCCGCCGGTGGTCCGTACCGTATCGCCGCCGATCAGGGCGGCCCCGTATTCCTGCACCGCCCCGGTCAGACCGTCCAGCAGGGCTTGCCGCCACGGCTGCTCTTCGTCGCCGGCCAGGCCCAGGGAGAGCAGGGCAAAGCGCGGAGTCCCGCCCATGGCGGCGATATCGCTGATATTAACCGCCACCGCTTTACGTCCCAGCAGGCGGGGAGGATGCCAGCGGCGGTCAAAATGGACCCCCTCCACCATGGTGTCGGTGGTGACCAGGGAGTCGGTGCCGGGGGTAGGGCGCCAGATGGCGCCATCATCGCCGATGCCCTGGAGCAGCCCCGGCGGACCGGCATCCGCCCCGGCGGGGGCGGCGCGGCGGGCGATGGCGGCGATAAGGTCCCGTTCACTGGTCATGGCGGTAATTCCCGGGGGGCGGGCTATTTGACCACTTTAAGGTGAGAACCGCGCCGCTGGCCGGACTTGCCGGGGGCGGTCTCGGTCGCCGGGGTGTCGGCGGTGGGCGGCAGGTCATCGGGGCGCCAGGAGATGGCCTTGATAAAGCGTTTCTCTCCACCCATGGTGAAGATTTCCTGGCCGGTGAACTGGGGCTCCCGGAGGGTCCAGATCACCTGGCGGGGAGGGATGGTCAGCAGTTGAAAGGTTACCTGCCACCACTCGTCCCGGCGGCTGTCGTCCCGGGCGATGTCGGTGACCACCGCGTAGAACAGCTGGTCGGCGATGATCAGCACGATATCGTTTTCCTGGGTGGTTTCCTTAAAGGGCATGATCTTTTGCAGATCATGGAGAATTTTTTCAATGTCGAATTCCTTGGACATACCAACCTCACATGTGGGTAAGCGCGGGCAAAAAATAAAAAAACAGGTTAACATAAGAAGTTGGCCCATGGCAACGTTACCGTGATTTTAGCTGCCGCCTCCGGCCGCACCATGGCTTGGATCTGTTCGTTCACCAGGGTTTCTGCCTTGCTTTGCAGAGGCAAGGCGGCTACCATGGGCAAACTTGACGAAAAAAAAATGCAGACCAGGGAACTTTCGGGGGGTGCCTCCTGTCTGCTTACTGTAAGGGAAACCTCGGACCTTATTTATATTCCGTATGCCACAATTGGAAGAAAATGAAAGCGCGGAACTGGTTCGAGCCCTGCGAAAAGGTGATAACCGGGCCTTTGCCGACCTTGTACGGTTGCACCAGGGAAGGATTTATAATCTGGCGCTCAACTACGTAAAGGACGAGGAAGAGGCCAAGGATCTTACCCAGGATATTTTTATCACCGTACATCGTTCGTTGGCCAGCCTTCGGGATGAAGCCAAGTTTGGTGCCTGGCTTTATCAGCTGGCCTTGAATCATTGCCGCAATCGTTACAAACGACTACAGCGGCGGGGGTTTTTCCGCAGCAGCTCGCTGGATGATCCTGATTCCCCTTTGCATTTAACCGACGGGGAATCGCCCGAAGGGGTTATGACTCAGCGTGACCAGGACCGTTTGGTGCGCCAGGCCATTGCCGAGCTGGCTCCGGCGGAAAAGGAAATCATTCTGCTGCGGGATATCGAGGGGTTGTCCTATGATGAAATTGGCGATATTTTGGCGATACCGCTGGGGACGGTGAAATCCAAGCTTAATCGGGCCCGTCTGGCCCTGAAAGGCCGCTTGGAGAAAATTTTATAATCGTCCCGATGAAAATCTGTCCAGAGGTTATCATGGATTGTTCCCGGCTTCCTTCGTTGTACACAGCGCGTTTGGACCAGGAGTTGACAGCAGCGGAGCAGGCGGCCTTTGATGGTCACCTGGCGGCCTGTCCCGACTGCCGTAGGCAATGGCGACTTTTTCAGAACACCATGGACCGGCTCCAGGCTCTGGAGCCCCAGCCGGCTCCCGGGGATCTTTTGCCCGGGATCCTGGCGGCGGTGGATCAGCAGCAGCGTCAGAACCCCGCATTGTCATTGCCTGCCCGCCTGCTCAACTGGTGGCGACGCCAGGATTTTTCCGTTTCCGTGCCCACCGCGGCGGCCACTGTGGCTACGGCCATGATCCTGGCGGTACTGGTGAAAAATTCCATGATTCCCTGGCCGTTGCCCGGAATGCTGGACGACGAAGCCGCCACTGAGATCAGCCGCAGTGCCGCTTCGGTTGAGGGGCTGGCCGGCGAAAGGCCCCGGCTGCCGGTCCCCGATACCACTCTGGCCACTACTTCTCGCCGCAGTTATTATCCCCAGGATTATCCTCACGGCTCCGCCTACGATACCGTGCCCACCCATCGATCGCCCTTTAAGGCGTTCCCGGGTTCGGGACCCCGGCGGCCCGACATCCTGGTGGTTTTTCAGGGTGATCAGGCTGGCCAGATTAATGAACTGGAACAGCTTTTTAAGGAGTGCAGCTCCCAGTCGTCATGGCGGGTGGGATATCCCCACCAGGGGATGATGCTGCTGGACCTGCCGCCCTGTGAGCTTTCCCACTTTAGGGAGCTGCTGGCTGGCAAGTCCGCCGCCATCGCTCCGCCCGAGGCCCTTTCCCCCGACTTTGGCCGGGGGCGGGAGACGGTCAGGGTGGCCATTCGCTTCCAGTAGCCCGAGTCATCCTTGTCCCATTTGGGCGTTACTTTTTCAGGAACTTTGGTTGCGCCGTAGCTGTCTTTATAATCAGGCGCGTTAACAGCGCGTCTGTTTCTTCCTTTCCCCTTTGCTTTCTATGGCGAAGGGCCCTCCAGGGACCGCTCGGCCCGCCCGACCGCAGCGGTCCCGTTTTTTTAAAAACGCTCCGGCTTGACAAAGTCCGGTCAGCCGTTAAACTGAAAATACTTCACCTAGCCAACTGCAAATCTTGAGAGGAGATTCAATGAACCGCTCGACAGCCCTTCAGGGCGGGATTATGCCCCGCCTGTTTTTCCTGTTTTCGGTTACGTGCCTGTTTACCCTGATGGCCACCGCCGGCCGGGCCGCCCCGCCACCCTCCTTTGCCGACCTGGCCGATAGACTCGGACCTTCGGTGGTTAATATTTATACCACCCAGACCGTCCAGGCCCCCAGTTCCCCTCACCACTTCTTTTTTGAGGGCGAGGAGCTGCCGGAGATGTTCCGGCGGTTTTTTGATCCGCCTTCCCCCCGTTTTCGCGAACGCGGCGACGCCCCGCCCCGGCAGATGGAGCGCACCAGCCTGGGTTCCGGGGTGATTGTCTCCGCCGATGGTTATATTGTCACCAATAACCACGTGGTGGAAAATGCCGACTCCATTAATATCCGTTTGACCACATTCGAAGAATACGATGCCGAAGTGATCGGCCGCGATCCCAAGTCCGACCTGGCCCTGCTCAAGATCGACGCCGGCAGCGAGCTGCCTACGGTGGAGATGGGCGACTCCGAGGCCCTGCGAGTCGGTGACTGGGTACTGGCCATCGGCAATCCCTTTGGCTTTGAGCAGACCGTCACCGCCGGCATTGTCAGCGGCAAGGGCCGTTCTCTGGGCAGTGGCCCCTACGAAAACTTCATCCAGACCGACGCCTCCATCAATCCCGGCAATTCCGGCGGCCCGCTGTTCAACCTCGAAGGTGAGATGGTCGGGATCAATACCGCGATCTATTCCCGGGGCGGCGGCAACATCGGCATTGGCTTCGCCATTCCCGTCAACATGGCCAAAAACGTCATCGATCAGATTCGGGAGCATGGCGCCGTGACCCGGGGCTGGTTGGGAGTGCTGATCCAGCATGTAACCCCGGAGCTGGCCCGCCAGTTCCAGCTGGACCGCCCCATCGGCGCTCTGGTGGGTGAAGTCGATCCTGCGGGTCCGGCGGCTGAAGCTGGAATGCGCCCCGGTGATGTGATAGTCGAGTACGACGGCAAGGAAATCATCCAGATGAGCATGGTGCCCACTTTGGTGGCCCAGACTCCGGTGGGCCAGGAGGTCAGCGTTAAGGTGATGCGCCAGGGCCAGGAAAAGGAGCTGCTGGTAACCATTGGCAAGCTGGAAGAAGAGGTCGAGCCGGAGGTGCCTTCATCGCCGCAGGCCGAAGAAAAGCTTGGCCTGGGAGCTCAGGAGTTGACCGATGACGTGGCGCGCTCTTTGGGTCTGGAAGAGCCGGTTGGAGTCCTGATTTCCCATGTGGAGCCGGGTTCCGCCGCACATCGGGCCGGCTTGCGCCGGGGCGAGGTGATCGTCGAGGTCAACCAGCAGCCGGTGGAGAACCTGGCCCAATACGCCGAATCAATGGAACGGGCGGTGGAGCAGGGCGAGGTTCTTTTATTGGTCAACCGTGGCGGCCAGCATCGTTACGTAGCCATCAGTATCCGTTAACATCCGCTTCATCTCACCGGGTTTGCCCTGGAAGGGGTCACGGGGTGTCGCAGGTTGCGGCACCCCGTGACCCCTTACCCGGTGTTTGATTTTGCTGGTGAACTCCTGGCTGTTGTCGGGTCGCCTTTAACCCCGGGTGAAATTATGTCCGCTTTTTTTGCTTCCCGGCGCGTTTTGTCTGCGCTGGTGGCCGTGCTGCTGCTGTTTTCGTCGGGCTTGAGCGGTTGTGCCTACCGGGACCGGGTGGCCCCTTTGGCACTGCCTGATCTGGAACGGGGTGCGGTGGAGATCGACGGTGTCATGGTCAGTGCCCTGGCCTTTGTTGATTCCG
>PWOG01000072.1 GCA_003557565.1 Desulfobulbaceae bacterium | reverse complement strand
AGATAAATTTCCGCCAGGGTCAGAAAGGCGGTGACAATCAAGGGACCGTAGATGATCCCTAGAAAACCGAAGATGTTGAGCCCGCCGATGATGCTCAGAAAAACCAGCAGGATATGCATTTTAACCCGGCTGCCCACCAGCTTGGGTTTGAGAAAAGACTCGATGATGACGCTTATCAGCCCGTAAAAGATCAGCAGCAGGACGGCACTCACCACGTTTCCCTGGAACAGCAGCAGAACGGCGGCCGGTATCATGACCAGGCTGATGCCGACAATGGGGAGAAAGGCCAGCACCGCCATGATCGCCCCCCACAGCACCGGGGGGCCCAGGGAAAACACCAGAAAGAGCAGGCCGCCTAAAATGCCCTGGATCACCGCGCAGATGCCGTTGCCGATCAGCACCGCGCCGGTGATTTCGTCGAACTTGGCGAACAGCCGCCGCTCCTGGTCGTCGGGGAGGGGGGAAAGCCGGAAAATGTAATTGAGCAGCCGGTCGTGTTCCATCAGGAGAAAAAAGATGGTGATGATCGTCAGAAAGAAACCGAAGATGAACATCATGATGTTGGCGGCCCAGTTGCTCGCCTGGTTGTAGAGAAAAAGCCCCGCCTCACGGGCCACTCCCGCCAGGGCCTGGCCGATGTTTTCCGGTTCCAAAGAAAAACCCAGCAGGGCGGCGATTTCCTGCAGACGGATGAACAGCAGGCTTTCCTGAAATTCTCGCAGTCTCGCCCCCAGGGTAACTCCGGCTCCCCGCCCCCATTCGTAAAGGCTTTGGGCTTCCTGGGCCAGGGCGAAGACAAAGAGAACCAGGGGAATAAAAACCAGCAGCACAATCAGGGTACAGGTGGCCAGGGAGGCGAAAAAATCCGGGAGTCTGCGGTTGATGATATCGTAGATGGGGCGGAAAATGCTGGTCAACAGGTAGGCCAGTACGAGCACGGAGATAAACGGCCACAGCAACCACCCCAGCAACAGGATAGAGATGGTGAACAGGATCAGAAAATAGCGCAACACCATGGGAGATGGCGGTGATTCTTGCATGTGGCTGCCTGCCTTGGCGGGTGTTTGTAAGCGGTCACAGGGCACCGCCGAGAGCGGCGATCGGGCCGGCTCACGTACTGATGGATGTACGCCTTCGCCGCCTCGTTCGCCGCAAGATGCGGTGCCCCATGATCACATACGGTCGTTTACGGTGTGTAATTGGTGGGCATAATTATTTTGTTCACTGTACCTAAAAGAGCTGGCAGATGCCAAGTGAAATAAGTTGTTTCCATGGTGGGGGAACTCCGTTATATTGCGGGTTATTTTCAGCGCTGTCGGAGGTCTGCCAAAAAGCGCCGATAAAACTCATAAAACAACAGATTACACAGAGGTGGCAGCCGGCGGGGCATAGTCCCGCACCTCGGACCACCATCTATTATCATAATCAACGGGTTGTCTGATGGAAATCAAAACCGAAATACTGCCCCCGGACCAGCGCCGGTCCAGGCCCAACGACAAGGAGTTGGGGTTTGGTAAAATATTCACCGATCACATGCTGGTCATGCCCTATGATGTCAACCGCGGCTGGCATGACCCCGTGATTCGCCCATACGGTCCTTTTTCCCTGGATCCGGCGGCCATGGTGCTCCATTACGGTCAGGCCATTTTCGAGGGCTTAAAGGCCTACCGGGGCGAAAACGACAGAATTTATCTTTTTCGTCCCCACTCCAATCTGGAGCGCATGAACCGCTCCGCCAGCCGGATGTGCATGCCCGAACTGCCGGTGGACACCGTTTTCGACGGCCTCAAGGCCCTGCTGCAAGTCGATGCCGACTGGGTGCCCCCGGCCGATGACGGTGCTTCCCTCTATATCCGGCCCACCATGGTGGCCACCGAGGCGGGCCTGGGGGTCCGGCCGGCCCTGGAATATCTGTTCTTTATCATTCTAAGCCCGGTGGGGGCCTATTACCCCGAAGGCTTTAACCCGGTAAAGATCTATGTCACCGACAGCTATGTGCGGGCGGTGCCCGGCGGTGCCGGCGAGGCCAAGACCGCCGGCAACTACGCCGCCAGCATCATGGCCGCGGTGGAGGCCCAGCAGAAGGGGTTTACCCAGGTGCTGTGGCTGGATGCCAGCGAGCGGCGCTTCGTGGAAGAAGTGGGCACCATGAACATCTTTTTTGTTTTCAACGACAGGATCGTAACGCCGCCCCTTTCCGGCAGCATCCTTCCCGGGATCACCCGGGATTCAGTGCTGCGGCTGCTGGCCGACTGGGAGCTGCCGGTGGAGGAGCGCGCTATTGCCATCGACGAGGTTTTCGCCGCCAACGAGCGTGGCGAGCTGCGCGAGGTGTTCGGCACCGGTACGGCGGCGGTGATCTCTCCCGTTGGCTCCCTGCACTACCAGGGCCGGGACTGCCAGGTCAATCAGGGCCGGATCGGCGATTTGGCCCTGAGGCTGTTCAATGAACTCACCGCCATTCAGTACGGCCGCAAGGCCGATCCCTACAACTGGGTCATTCGCCTGTAGGCGCGCCCCGCGCCGGCGTGCATGGCGCCAGCGTTAGGGCGCGACCTTCGCCCGGGCGTTGCCGACGGGGGCGATAGCCTCTTTTTTCCGATTATTTTCCGGCCTGGAAAAAAATGCGGCCCGGCTCTTGATTTTTCCTCATCCCGTACATAGTGTTTGCGCCATCCTGTGATGATGACTTTTTGTTTTGTCCCCGGACAGCCGCCATCGGGCGGTCCGGTTTATCATTATCCACCCCCCATTTTATTGTCAGATTAACCAAAGACGGAGGTAGTTCATGAAAATTCGGCCATTAAACGATCGTATTCTGGTCAAGCGACTGGAAGAGGAAGAAAAAACCAAAGGCGGCATTATTATCCCCGACAGCGCCAAGGAAAAACCGGCGGAAGGCATCGTGGAGGCCGTGGGTAACGGTCGCTTAAACGACAAGGGCGAGAGAATGCCGGTGGAACTCAAGGCCGGCGATCGCGTGCTGTTCTCCAAGTACGGCGGCACCGATGTCAAGATCGAAGGCGGAGAGTACCTGATCATGCGCGAGGATGATATCCTCGGCGTGGTGGAGAAGTAAGCGGCCTGAACAATACCCAACCAGCAGATAGAAGGAGAAGATAATTATGGCTTCAAAAGACATTAAGTACGGTACCAAAGGCCGCGAGGCGATCCAGCGCGGCGTCAACACCCTGGCGGATGCCGTCAAGGTTACCCTGGGTCCCAAGGGCCGCAATGTCCTGATCGAGAAATCTTTCGGCGCCCCCACCATCACCAAGGACGGGGTGACCGTGGCCAAGGAAATCGAGCTCCACGACAAGTTCGAGAACATGGGCGCCCAGATGGTCAAGGAAGTGGCGAGCAAGACCAGCGACGTGGCCGGCGACGGCACCACCACCGCCACCCTTCTGGCCCAGAGCATTTACACCGAGGGTTCCAAGCTGGTGGCCGCCGGCAACAGCCCCATGGAGATCAAGCGCGGCATCGACAAGTCCGTGGAAGCCGTGGTGGCCGAACTGCGCAATATCGCCACCCCCACCAAGACCCGCAAGGAGATCGCCCAGGTCGGCACCATCTCCGCCAACAACGACGAAACCATCGGCAACATCATTGCCGAGGCCATGGATAAGGTGGGCAAGGAAGGCGTGATCACCGTGGATGAGGCCAAGAGCATGGAGACCTCCCTGGACGTGGTCGAAGGCATGCAGTTTGACCGGGGCTACCTCTCCCCCTACCTGGTCACCGATCCCGAGAAGATGGAAGTCAACCTCGATGATCCCTATATCCTGATCAGCGAGAAGAAGGTCAGCAGCATGAAGGACCTGCTGCCCATCCTGGAGCAGGTCGCCAAGCTCAACAAGCCGCTGATGATCATCGCCGAGGACGTGGACGGCGAAGCCCTGGCCACCCTGGTGGTCAACAAGCTGCGCGGTACCCTGAACGTGGCCGCCGTCAAGGCCCCCGGCTTTGGTGACCGGCGCAAGGCCATGCTGGAAGACGTCGCCGTTCTCACCGGTGGCCAGGTGGTTTCCGAAGAACTCGGGATCAAGCTGGAAAATGTCACCATCGACGACCTTGGCCGGGCCAAGCGGGTGGTTTGCGACAAGGACAACACCACCATCGTCGACGGCGCCGGCGACAAGGACAAGCTGGAGGCCCGGGTCAAGCAGATCCGGACCCATATTGAGGACAGCAGCTCCGATTACGACCGGGAAAAACTCCAGGAGCGGCTGGCCAAGCTCATCGGAGGCGTGGCCGTGATCAACGTTGGGGCCGCCACCGAGGTGGAGATGAAGGAGAAGAAGGCCCGGGTCGAGGACGCCTTGAACGCTACCCGCGCGGCGGTGGAAGAGGGCATCGTTCCCGGCGGCGGTGTGGCTTATCTGCGTTGCCTGAAAGTCCTCAAGGAGTTGAAGCTGTCCCACGACCAGGAGTTTGGCAAGAAGATCGTGATCCGGGCCCTTGAAGAGCCGGTGCGCCAGATCGCCAACAACGCCGGCCTGGAAGGTTCGGTGATCGTTGAGCAGGTCAAGAACATGCGGGACCTCACCAAGGGCTTCAACGCCGACACCGAAAAATTCGAGGACCTGCTGGAAGCCGGGGTTATCGACCCGGCCAAGGTTACTCGGTTTGCCCTGCAGAACGCGGCCAGCGTCGCCGGTCTGCTGCTCACCACCGAATGCATGATCGCCGAGCACCCGGAAGATGACAAGGGTGGCGGCGGCATGCCCGCCGGCGGCATGGGCGGCATGGGCGGTATGGGTGGCATGGGCGGCATGGGCGGCATGATGTAGTGGAAAACGTCCAGCAGCACCGCATCTTGCGGCTAGCGGGACGGCTTGCTCGACCCTGGCATCAGGGGTGTACGCGGCGCCGTCCAGCTAGCCGCAACCTGCGGCACTGCTGAACGTTTGCCGCTGGTATCGCTGTAACCACGGTAACGCTGATACCACCGTTGTAATGCTGTTCGTGTTGCGATGTATTGCTGCTTTAAACAACGCCCCTGGTTTGTCCCGGGGCGTTGTTTTTTTTTACTGCATCGGTTTTGCAAACCCGGTATGTTTGCTCCGTTCCGGCCGGAGCCAGGGTAGTCCGAGCTCCTGGTTTTTTATGACCGGCACGGTTTCACCCAAAAGTGGGCGCCCGTAGCTCAGCTGGATAGAGCACCGGCCTTCTAAGCCGTAGGTCGCAGGTTCGAATCCTGCCGGGCGCGCCAGAAAATACCCCCCAGAAGATAAAAAGGACTTGCGGTGTAATGACCGCAAGTCCTTTGTTGTTTTCAGCCCCTGAGATGTTGCGCCAAAACCGCCTGCCCGGGGCTTTTGGGCAACCAGGTTGACCAGCAAACTTGTTTTGCCTGGTGGTCTCTGATACTTTTTACAGACAGTAGCAAAGCCCGGCAAAGGGGTGATAAGCTGACAAGCTTGGTAAAAAGATGGACGCCAATGGCCAAAGATCGCGATAAAAACAGTGTCGTTTCGCCGTGGCGGCCGCTGGCGGCCTCGGCAATTATACTGTCCTGCCTGGTCTTGCTTTTCCTTTCAGTCTTTATGGTGTGGTGGCTGTTTATGCCTTCATCGGATACCCGGGTGCCGGTGCTTGAACTGACGCCGGCGGAAAAGGAGCTGGCCGCCCGGCTACAGCAGGATGTGCGCTATCTGGCCGAAACCATCGGCGAGCGGCACATGCATCGCCCCGGCACCATGGAAACCACGGCGGCCTGGATTGAACACCGCCTGGAAGAGATCGGCCTGGTTCCGACCCGGCATTCTTATCAACTGCAGGGAGAAAGATATCGGGGCAGATCGGCGGACAACCTGATCGCCGAGGTTGCCGGCACTTCTTACCCTGAACGGGTGGTCATGGTAGGGGCCCACTACGATACGGTGCCCGGCTCACCGGGTGCCAATGACAACAGTTCGGCGGTGGCGGTACTGCTGGCCCTGGCGGAATGGTTTTATCAGCGGCCCCAGGCAAAAACTTTACGCTTCGTGGCCTTTGCCAATGAAGAGCCACCTTTTTTCCAAACCCCAAACATGGGCAGTTACGCCTACGCGCAAACCATGAAAAACCTTGGTGAACAACCGGTGGCGATGCTGTCTTTGGACGGCCTGGGATATTACAGTGACGAGCCGGGCAGCCAGAGCTACCCGGCTCCGGGGATCGGCCTGATCTACCCCGACCGGGCCAATTTTATCGCCTTGGTAACCCGGCTGGCTGATCTGCGGTTGATGAAAAGAAGCCTCAAGGCCTTCAGGGAAGAAACGGCCCTGCCCGCTGAAGGTGCGGCCCTGCCGGAATTTGTCCCCGGGGTTGACTGGTCCGACCACTGGTCCTTCTGGCAGCACGGTTTTCCAGCCTTCCTGGTGACGGACACCCTGCCCTTCCGGGATCCGTATTATCATACCGCCGGCGATACCGCCGACCGCCTCGATTACGCCAGGATGGCGCTGGTTGCCCAGGGGTTGAAAGGCGTGCTAACCGATCTTGGCTCGCCGCCGTCCCGGTAAGCGTTCTCAGGGCACCGCAGCTGCTTTGTTATCGGCCTGTTTGCCCTGGTGGATGGCTTCACACGGGCCGATGCCGGGCATCTGCGGCCCCCGGTGAACGCCAACAAGTACTGCCATCGCGGGCTTCACTCTTTTTTCTTTCCCCGCTGGCGTTTACGTCAGTTCTGTTCCCTGGTTTCCTGGTATTCTACCGGGTAGACATGGATGGTGCTGGTGTCTTTGGAGAAAAGATTTAAACCACCGCCCTGGTTTTTGACTCCCACAAAAAGTTCGGCGCCGCGCCGGGTTTCGCCATCATCATCGGTGGCCCTTATATCCGGGCCAAGCTGAATATCGGCGATATATCCCTCGATGTTGCGGGTCCGCCAAATTTCGTCCATTCCGGAACCGTCCCAGCTCAGGGCATGGATTTCCCCGCTGGAGTAATAGCGCACCTGGCCAACACTCCGGCTGAGGGTCGGGTTGCTCTGGGTCACCACCACCTCGGGCCGGCCGTTAAGGTTGACGTCCCGGAGAACGATCCGCGAGGGGACATAATGCTGTTCCACTTCGTGGGGAGCCCGGGCGGCGTCGGCGCTCTCCCGGCCGCCGAGATACCGGGTGGTGCCCCCGTAATGGTTGTTGCTGCGCCACAGGCGGCCACCGCCGGCGCTCAGTACCTCCAGGCGCTCCCCCTGGGTGATGGTGATAATTTCATGGCTGCCGTTGCCGTCCAGGTCGGCCAGGGCGAAGTCGAAAAGGTTTAGCCGGCCGGGCAGGCTCAGAGGAGCGCCTGCTTCCAGGTTGCCGTCGTCTGCGGAATGAAGACGGAACAGGCCGGAACGCAGGAAGCTGCCGCCGCCGGCCCGCTGACCCACCAGGGTTTCGCCCTCCATGGGCAGTTCCATGGCCCTGATATACCAGGAAAGGTTGTCGTGGGTGCGCACGAAGTCATTGCCGTTCCACTCGACGATCAGGGAGTTGGGGCGGCGGTGATCGGCGGCGCTGATGTAGATCTCGGCCCGGCCGTTGCCGTTGAGATCCGCCGTGGAAAGGTAGTGGATGGGATAGCGGTTGAGAGTGTTGATCCGGCCCATCCGGATAAAGCGGTTTTCTTCACGGCGGTAGATTTCCACCCGGTTGGGGCCGGCCAGGATAAATTCCAGGCGACCGTCGCCGGTAACGTCGGCGGCCTCCATGGCGCGAAGGTCCAGCGAAATTTCCTGGCTTTTACTGTCGCCGCGCAATCGGTTGGTTTCCGAGCCCCGGATAATCGAGGAGGAACTCTCCGGCGTTGGTTCCAAAGCCGGTTCCGATTCCGGTTGCGGTTCCGGAGCCATGGATTCCAGTAGTTGCCGCTGGGGGTGGGGTGAAATGTATGAGGGCTGCTGGGTACCGGGGATCACTGGCGACGGAGCCGCCGTTTGGCCGGTTGCCGGTGGTGTGGCGGGGGCCAGGACGGATTCCGTGATGTCT
>PWOG01000357.1 GCA_003557565.1 Desulfobulbaceae bacterium | reverse complement strand
TCCTTGTTGGTGGCGGCGACGATCCGGACATCAACCCTCATGGTCCAGCTGCCGCCCACCCGTTCAAAGGCCCTCTCCTGGCTAACCCGCAGCAGCTTGGCCTGCAGGCTGAGGGGCATTTATCCCACTTCGTCGAGAAACAGGGTACCGCCGTCGGCCAGTTCGAAGCGCCCCTTGCGCAGGGACACGGCCCCGGTGAAGGCGCCTTTTTCATGGCCGAAAAGTTCGCTCTCCAGCAGGTTTTCCGGCAATCCCGCGCAATTGAGAGAAATAAAAGGGGCCTCCAGGCGGGGGCTGTGGCTGTGAACGGCCCGGGCCACCAGTTCCTTGCCGGTACCGGATTCGCCGGTGATCAGCACGGAAGTCGGGGTGGGGGCTACTTTTTCGATGAGGCTGTAGATCTCCCGCATGCGCTGGTTCTTGCCCACCATGCTGGCATAGGAGGTCCGCTCGCTGATTTCTGCCCGCAGCCGGTTGTTTTCGCGAATAATTTCGTAATGATCCACGGCCTTGTTGATACTGACCAGCAGTTCATCATTATCGAAGGGTTTGGTCAGATAGTTGAAGGCCCCGGCCTGCATGGCCGCCACCGCTTTATCCACCTCGCCGAAGGCGGTGATCATGATCACCGGCAGGGCCGGGTTGATGCCCTTGACGGTTTTGAGCAACTCCAGCCCGTCCATGCCGGGCATGCGCATGTCGGTGATGATCAGGTCCAGGTCGGCCTGTCTGGTGATATTGAGCCCCTCCTCGGCGCTGGCGGCGGTAAAGGTTTCGTAACCCTCATCCCGCAGCAGCTCGGAAAGGATCACCAGATAATTCGGTTCGTCGTCAACGACCAGGATGGTCTTCATGAAATCTTCCTTGGTTCGGTATCCTGCGGGTGGTTCATCGGTGTTCCGGAGCCTGGGTCATCATGCTCAATACCGAGAAACTTGCTCAGTTCCTGGTAGCAGGTGTAGGGGATCCGGACACTGCGGCAGCTGCCGCCCAATGGAACGCCACTGGGCAGGTTTTCGTGAAAGTCGGTACCGCCGGTGGCTATCAGGCCATGTTTAGCCGCCAGTTGCAGCAGCTGCTTATTCTGTTTATGGCTGTGGGCGGGATAATGGGTTTCAATGCCCACCAGTCCGGCCTGGCGCAATTCGGGCAGCAGTTTCGGCAGGTTGTTCAAACCGGGATCGGTCACCGCCGGGTGAGCCAGCACCGGGGCGCCCCCGGCACTGCGGATCAGGCGAATGGCGTCTGTGGCGTGAATCCGGCCACTGTTGACGTAGGCGGCTGCCCCCCGGCGGAGATAACGATAAAAGGCCTCCTGGAAGTCGTTCACTACTCCCATGCGGATCAGGGCCCGGGCGATATGGGGGCGGCCCACCTGGCTGTTTTGCCGGTGCTCCAGGTCAACATAACTGATGGCAATTCCCAGTTCATTGAGTCGGTCCAATATATCCAAGTTGCGTTGATGCCGGGCCTTCTGGAGTTGTGCCAGGGTGCGGTTCAGTTCCGGGTTGCTCTGATCCAGGCCATAACCAAGAATATGCATGGAGTTCTGGCCGTGCCAGGCGCTGATCTCGATTCCGCCGATGACCCGGATTTGCTTGTCGGCGGCGTAGTTCAGAAAGGCCGGAATGCCGGCCACCGTGTCGTGGTCGGTCAGTGCCAGGGCTTTAAGGCCGCGTTGCAGTGCCAGGTCAATCAGCGCCGCCGGACTCAGGGCTCCGTCGGAAAAGGTTGAGTGGGTATGTAGATCTATCCATTTCATGGACTGTATTTTCCAATGTTTTAGCGGCCTGGGGCAAGTAATATCTGCTGATATCGGGCCCGGGAAACCCGGTATTCTCAAAGATAAGCAGTGCCGCAGATTGGTGCAAGCAGGCAGGCAAGCTGTAAATTGCAGCTTGAAAATGCCCCGGCCCGGCCCCCTGAAAAAGCTGGGCGGCATTAATGGGTGCCAGAAAAACGCTTGCCGAGTGAATGATACTTTGTGTATTGTCCAGCGATTATACCATATTGTTTGATTAATTTAACCTTAAAGGAGCTCTTTGTCATGGCCCAGATCGATGCCTTTTTCAAACTGATGAACGACCAGGGCGCCTCGGACCTCCATATGGTGTCCGGTCAGCAGCCGGTGCTGCGGGTTCGTGGTGAGATGGAAAGGGTTAAATATAATGTTTTGGAAAACGACAGTCTTAAGGCCATGCTCTACGAAATTGTCTCCGAGGAAAAGGTCAAGATATTCGAAGAGACCGGCGATGTTGACTTCGGTTACGAGATTCCGGGGCTGGCCCGTTACCGGGGCAACCTGTTCATGCAGAAAAACGGCATTGGCGCCGTATTTCGAGAGATTCCCAGCGAGATCCTGAGTTGCGATCAACTGGGGCTGCCGGCGGTGGTATCCCGTCTGGCCGCGTTGCCCAAGGGCCTGGTGCTGGTTACCGGTCCCACCGGCAGCGGCAAGTCCACCACCCTGGCGGCCGTTGTCGACAAGGCTAACAAGACCCGCAAGGATCACATCCTTACCGTTGAGGATCCCATCGAGTTTGTGCACAAGAGCTACAGCTGTATCGTCAACCATCGCGAGGTGGGGTTGCATACCCAGAGCTTTGCCGCCGCCCTGCGCGGTGCCCTGCGAGAGGATCCGGATATCATCATGGTGGGCGAGATGCGGGATCTGGAAACCATCAGCCTGGCCATGGAAGCGGCCATGACCGGCCATTTGGTTTTCGGTACCCTGCATACCCTGAACGCCAACAAAACCGTAGACCGGATTATTGAAATATTTCCCGCCGATCAGCAGGCCCAGGTCCGTTCCACCCTGGCCGACTCCCTTAAGGCCGTGGTTTCCCAGACCCTGTTTAAAAGAATCGATAAAAAAGGACGTTGCGCCGCCCTTGAGATTCTGATCTGTACCCCGGCGGTGCGCAACCTGATCCGGGAGGGTAAGACCTACCAGATTCCTTCATCCATGCAGACCGGCAAGAAATACGGCATGCAGACCCTGGACGACGCCATCATGGAGCTGCTGGGCAAGGGCTGGATTGACGGCGAGGATGCCTATATCAACGCCATTGAAAAGGCCAAGTTTGTTCAGTACCTCAAGAGTCCCCCAGCAGATTTTACCGACGCTTGAACCCTTAAGCGATCCGGGGGCCAAAGGGTAAGCGGTCACAGGGGGCCGCAGGTTGCGGCGATTCGGACGGCGATGCGTACATCAGTACGTGAGCCGTTCCAATCGCCGCAAAATGCGTGCCCTGTGATCGCTTACGTTAATGGCGGGTGGGGCGGCACTGCAGGTGCCGGCCGTTAGTGGTGCAGATAATGGTGCCATGACGGCCGGTGGTAAGCACCGTGTGGCCTCGTTTCTGCCAGGTGCTCAAGCGTTGCCGGTCAACCCGCTGCTCATTGTCGGAGACGACGATGTAGTCTGGGTCCGTGGCGGAGATAAACTCCGGGGCCATGGAAGTCCAGCGGCCGTGATGGGAGGCGGCCAGCACCTGGTGGCGGAAATTGTCGCCGTATTGCTCGATCAGCCTTCTTTCCTGGTCCATGCCGATGTCTCCGGGCAGGAGGAACGAGAAGTTGCCGTGCCGGTAGCCGATGACCAGGCTTTGGTCGTTGACCGGATCGGGCAGGGGCGGATTAAAATCCGCTGGTGCCCGGAGGTGAAAGTCGGCAAAGTTTTTCAGCCTGACGACCCGGTCGCCGTTATCATTTTTTGGCGCAGTCACCAGTAGTTCCCCGCTTTTATCCGGCACCTCTACAGTTATGTCCAGTTCCTCGGCCAGGTCCAGCAGGTTTTGGTAGTCAGCGGCGGCGGCTTGGCTGCGGCCGTTGATCCAGAGGGTTTGCGGCTGGAAATGCCGGAGCAGGAAGCCAATACCGTTGTAGTGGTCGGCGTGGGGGTGGCTGATCACCACCGCCTCCAGGTTCCTGATCCGCTGCCGGCGCAGAAAAGGGGCGATCAACTGTTCTCCCACATCGGTGCTCAAGGTGCCGGGTCCGCCGCCGTCCACCAGTACGGTCCTGTTGCCGGGCAGTTCCACCACGGTGGCATTACCGTGGCCCACCTCGATGAAGCTGACCCGGCTGTGGTCCTCCTGCAGGCGTTGCCATTGTTTATGGACGGGCAACAGTAAAAGCAGCAGCACCATTACCGCAGCGGTGGCCGGAAAGATCATGTGCCGGCGAATCAGGGCCAGAGCGGCAAACAGCACTCCCCAGCAGAAAAACTCCGCCATGGAAGGTGGAGATAAATAAAAGAAACTGTAAGGCAGCTCGGCCAGCCGGGTGGTCAGGGCCACCGTGGCGTCCAGGCCGCGGACGGCGGCGGTGAGCAGCACCCCGGCGGTGGCGGTGAGGGCGGGAAGCTCGGAGATCGCGGCCAGAAGCAGACCGGACAGGGCCAAGGGCAGGGTCCAGAAAAAGAGCAGGGGGGTGGCCAGCAGGGTGGTCAAGGGGCTGAGCAGGGAAACCCGGTGGAAATGATGCATCGCCAGCGGGGCGGTGACCAGGGTGGCCACCGTGGAGACCAGCAGGCTGGTCATAATCCAGAAGATCAGCCGGCGGGGTAGGGTGGTTGCCGCTTGATACTGGCTGTGCAGGGCCGGCGCCAGCATGATTATCCCGGCGGTGGCGGCAAAGGAGAGCTGGAATGAAGCCCCGAACAGGGCCGGGGGCTCCAGAACCAGGATAATCAGGGCCGCCAGGGCAAGGTTGTTGAGGTTGCACCACTGGCGGTTGCAAAGGACGGCGGCGATGAACACCAGGGTCATGATCAGGGCCCGCATGGCGGGCGGCTGCAGGCCGGTGATCAGGGCATAGCCGATGATGGGAAAAAGGGCCAGCAACAGGGCCGCCTTGCGGACATAAATGGTTTGCATCAGGTTCGGGGAGCGCTTGAGCAGCCACTCCAGGGCGGCAATGCTGAGCAGGGCGATCAGTCCCAGGTGCATCCCGGAAATAGCCAGCAGATGCATGGCCCCGCCCGCCTTGAAGGCCTCCATGGTATCGGCCTCGATGCCGCTGCGATCACCTATGAGCAGAGCCCTGAGCACGGGCAGGTTTTTTTCTTCGGCGAGATATCGATCCAGCAGTTGACCGGCTCCATGGCGCAGCCGTTCGGGCAGATAAGTCAGCCGGTGGCCGATGCTTTCGGTGGCCGGCTCCCGGAGATGGGCCAACTGAATCGGGCTGGCTACCCAGCCGCTGACATGGATGCCCCGGTGGGCCAGGAACTTCTGATAGTCAAACGCTCCGGGCACGGCAAATGAGCGTACCGGCCCCGCCCGGGCCCGGGCTATCAGGCTGTCCCCCGGCTGTAGTTGTGAGTTCGGCCGGCCGTTTAATGTCAACTGGATCAGGCCGTGGGCGGGAATCTTTTCCCCGGGTCGGTGCAGTTCGTCGGCAGCCAGCACCAGCCGGTACCGGTCTCCGCTTTGCCGTGGCAATTCCTGCACGACACCGGTGAGCACCACGTCATGATTGGCCATGGCGGCCGGCTCACCCGCTTTATGGGAGGCCAGCAGATTATAAAGATGAGTGGGCGAAGACGGAGGTGTGAGTTGGGGCCAGGCCAAGTTGTATCCAGCCAGGAAAAAGATGGGCAGTAGCAGGAGAGCGAGCAGTCGTGCCGGTTTTACTTTCCAGAGCTGGCTAAGTGCCTCTGGTGCCCCGTGGTAATGCCGTGCCAGCCGGCGAAGAAAGAAGCCGGTTGAGCGCAGGGTCAGCCCCAGAAAAATCAGCAGCGCCATGAAGGGAGGAATGATGGCCACCGCCGTCGGCAAAGCCAGCCGGTTGGCGGTGGCTATACCGGCGGCCAGGGCCAGGGCCGGCAGGATCAGGTGGCCACGTAAAGGGGCGGTGGGGTAAAGGTTTAGCTGCCCCGCGTCATCGAATGATGCATCAGGGGATGTGGTTTCCGGAACTGAATTTTCCGGGGTTGGTGGTTCCGGCAGGGCCGTAGAATCAACATCCGCCGGTCCTGAAGCCGCCCCGGGCGGGGCGGCTGAACGTTTACCGCCGGCGGGAGCCAAGGTATAGGGGCTCCCTTGAAGGGTTGGCAAAAGCGAAGAGCTCGGCCGAATTAACGTCCAATGGTTCCTCCGCTTAATCGAGGAAGTTTTTGAGCTTTTCCCGGCGGCTGGAGTGGCGCAGACGGTTTAAGGCCTTTTTCTCGATCTGGCGGATGCGCTCCCGGGATACGTTGAAGCGCTTGCCGATTTCCTCCAGAGTGTACTCGGCGTCCTGGCCGATGCCGAAACGCAGGCGGACAATCTTTTCTTCCCGTGGGCTCAGGGTTGAGAGGATGCTGGTGACCCGTTCGGCCAGCTGGTTGCCTTTGACTGCGTCGTAGGGAGAAACCGATTCCTGATTTTCGAGAAAATCTCCCAGGGTGGAGTCATCGTCTCCCACCGGGGTTTCCAGGGAAATGGGCTCCCGGGAGGCTTCAAAAATGGCCAGGATCTTCTCCATGGCCAGGCCCGTTTTCTCGGAGATCTCCGCCGGGGTCGGTTCCCGTCCCAGCTCCTTGAGCAGGGAATAAAAGGCCTTGAAAAACTGGCTGCGCAGCTCCAGAAAATGGACCGGCAGGCGGATGGTCCGGGTTTTGTCGAGAATGGCCCGGGTGATGGCCTGGCGGATCCACCAACTGGCGTAGGTGCTGAACTTGTTACCCTTGGTGTAGTCAAAGCGGAACACCGCCCGCATCAGCCCCAGGTTGCCCTCCTGGATCAGATCGGCCAGGGTCAGTCCCTGGTGCATGTAGCGTTTGGCGATACTGACCACCAACCGCAGGTTGGCCTTGATCATGGCGTCCTTGGCCACCTCAATGGAGCGGGCGTAAAGTTCGATCCGGCAGTAACACTGGCGCAGGCGCTTTTTCTCCGGATACTTCCGGCTGATGGCGCCCATGCTCACCACCATGTTGTTTAAGTGCTGCTTTTTGGGTTTAAGGGTGGGATCCCTTTTTTCCCACATCTCGATACGTTCGCTCAGTTCCTTCATTTCCGGCAGGTCCGAGCCGTGTTTCCGGATGGCGCTGATGATGGCGTTGAAGCCTTCCCGGATGGTCTTGGAATACTTTTCTTCCTCCTCCGGGGTTAGCAGGTCGAACTGGCCCATTTCCCGCAGGTAGGTGGTGGTGGTTTCCTCGGGTTCGGCCAGATCATCGCGGCCGGCCATCTTGGCGGCCAGAGGCTCTTCCTCTTCCGCCTCCGGAATGTCGTTGGGGTTTTTTCCATCAAGGCTTTTGCCTTCCAGGTTTTTTTTGTCACCGTGTTTGTTGTGGGTGACAACCTCGATGTTGTGTTCCTGGAGGAAGTCGAAAATGCCGTCGATGGCGTCCGGATCCTTATCGTCGGGGATCAGGTCGTTGAGAAAGGAAAGAGTGATGCAGCCGTCGTCCTTGCCGGCTTCAAGTAACCTGTTTTTGATGTTGGCGGACACGTGGCGGTTCTCCTGGTGATTTATAATGATACGATGGGATTTGAGGACACAACGTTATAGCCGATATGTTAACAAGCAGCTCCGGGGAAGCGCCCGGCCGGTACCGGCAACATCGGGTTCCCTGCTCGATCCTGGTATATGAACACTACACAATAATAACTCCTTGCCATAAGGGCAAGGATAAAAAACAAAAAATTCCCCGGCAAGGATTTAGATATTCAGCTTGGACAGTTATCTTATGCGATGGTATGCTGTCAAGCGTTAACCCGCCAATGCAAACCGGTAAGGACGCGGTTTGCAGAAAGCAGGTGGTGGAAGGCCTGGCAGGAGTCCTTCCTGCGGCGGGTAATGATAACATTTTTTTGGGGAGATGATGTGGTGGATTTTGAACGTGGCAGCGGTATTCTTCTCCACATAAGTTCATTGCCGGGTTCCTTTGGAATTGGCGATTTGGGGCCCCGGGCCCATGCTTTCGTGGATTTTCTGGCTTCCGCAGGGCAGAGCTACTGGCAATTTCTGCCGCTGTGTCCCACCAGCGAAGGACTGGACAATTCACCATATATGGGGCTTTCGGCATTTGCCGGCAACCCGTTGCTGGTCAGTCCCGAGCTGTTGGTTGAAGACAAACTGCTGAGCCGTGACATCCTGCATGACGCTCCCGAATTTTCCGAATAC
>PWOG01000082.1 GCA_003557565.1 Desulfobulbaceae bacterium | reverse complement strand
GGAGGGGGACACTACCAAGACCTCCGGCGGCGACATCAAAGCGGTGCAGACCGGCGGCCCTTCCGGGGGATGTATCCCGGCGGTTCATTTCAACCTGCCGGTGGACTACGAAAGTCTGCGAAAAGAAGGCTCCATCATGGGCTCCGGCGGCCTGATCATCATGGACCAAAACGCCGGCATGGTGGATGTGGCCTGCTATTTCATGGAATTCTGCGTGGAGGAATCCTGCGGCAAATGCGTACCCTGCCGGGTGGGTACCAAGCAGATACTGCTGCTGCTGGAAAAAATCGGCCGGGCCGAGGCAACCCCGCAGGACCTTGAACAAATCGAAGAATTGTGCGGGCTTTTACAGCAGACCAGCCTCTGCGGCCTGGGCCAGAGCGCCGCCAACCCGGTGCTCAGCACCATGAAGTTTTTTCGTCGGGAATACGAACAACTACTGACCGGAAACTCCGATCGCGGCTTGGGCAGCGGCAAGGAAGAGGAAACCCCATGAGCGGCGGCCGGGTAATCACCCTGACCATCGATGACCGGGACTGCGGCGCCCGCGAGGAGCAGACCATCCTGGAGGTGGCCCGGGAAAACGGGATCTTTATCCCCACCCTTTGTCACCTGGGCGGACTGCATCCCGTGGGAGCCTGCCGGATCTGCATTGTCGATGTGGAGGGAATTGCCCGCCCCCAGCCCGCCTGCGTCACCCGGCCCGTGGAGGGAATGCGGGTCGCCACCGACAGCCCCGGGTTGCGCCGGCAGCGGCGGCTGATCCTGGAGCTGATGCTGGCCGAAGGCAACCATGTCTGCTCGGTCTGCGTGGTCAACGGCCACTGCGAGTTGCAGGAGCTGGCCCTGCAGCTGGGGGTTGACCATCTCGAGCTGCCCGCCCTTTATCCCCGCCGGGAAGTGGACGCCTCCCACCCCCGCTTCAGCCTGGACCGCAACCGCTGTGTGCTCTGCACCCGCTGTGTGCGGGTCTGCTCCGAGATCGAAGGGGCCCACACCTGGGACGTCATGGGCCGGGGGCTCGCCTCCACGGTGATCAGCGACCTCAATCAGCCCTGGGGCGAAGCTGAAAGCTGTACCACCTGCGGCAAGTGTGTACAGGTCTGCCCCACGGGAGCCCTGTTTGACAAGGGCAAGGCGCCCGGCGAAATGCGCAAGCGCCATTCGTTTCTGCCCCTGCTGACCGCCATGCGCGAGGAAGAGTAACCGTAAGCGCCCGCAGGGTGTCGCCAGGTTGTGGCGAACCTCAGCGGCGATGCCTACATCAGTACCTGAGCCGGCTCGATCGATCACCGCAAGCTGCGGTGCCCTGTGATCGCGTACAGCGGTGCGGCTGCTTGGGTTTCGTGATGATGCCGATGGAACAAAAGGTGATAAACCAGTGACCAACAAGAAACGTATCGCGACCTGCTGGCTGGATGGCTGCTCGGGCTGCCACATGTCCTTTCTCGACATGGATGAGTTGCTGCTGGAGCTTGGCGACCGCCTGGAGCTGGTTTACAGTCCCCTGGTGGACCGCAAGGAGTTCCCCGACGGGGTGGACCTGGCCCTGCTGGAAGGGGCGGTGAGCACCCGGGATGACGCGGCCAAAGCCCGGCTGGTGCGCAGCCGCAGCCGCCTGGTGGCGGCCGTGGGTGATTGCGCCGTCACCGGCAACGTCCCGGGTATGCGCAACCGGCTGGACAACGGAGAACTTCTGGAGCTGGTTTATGGCCGACCGGGCGATGACCAACCCGGGCCGCCCACGGTCGATGTTCCCCCCCTGCTGCCCCAGTGCCTGCCCCTGCACCGGGAGATTGAGGTCGATGTTTTCCTCCCGGGCTGCCCACCGCCGGCTTCCGGCTTTGTCCGGCTCCTTGAGGCGGTGCTGGAAGGACGCGATCTAACTGAACTGCCGACCCTGAAGTTCGGCTGAGGCGGCAAACAACCGCAGAGGCGGAGCAGACGTACACGGGGCCCCGTGATCGCTTGCCTTGCCACGGCCGGTTAACGGCCATGACATCAACGCATGAGGTAAAGGATTTTGGCTACCACCATCTCCATCGACCCGGTCACCCGGATAGAAGGCCATGCCCGGATTTCTTTATACCTGGACGAAAACCATCGGGTGAGCGATTGCCGCCTGCATGTAACCCAGTTTCGGGGCTTTGAAGCCTTCTGCCGGGGCCGGCCTTTGGAGGAAATGCCCGCGCTCACCGCCCGGACCTGCGGAATCTGCCCGGTCAGTCATCTGCTGGCCTCGGCCAAGGCCTGCGACGAGCTGCTGGCGGTTCGCATCCCTCCCGCAGCGGAGCTGCTGCGGCGGCTGCTCAACTACGGCCAACTGGTCCAGTCCCACGCCCTGAGTTTTTTTCATCTGGCCTCACCCGACCTGCTGCTGGGGATGGATGCCGACCCCGGCCAGCGCAACCTGTTTGGGGTAGCCGCCGCCATGCCCGAGGTGGCCCGGGACGGTATCGCCCTGCGGCGCTTTGGTCAGCAGCTGATCCAGCGGCTGGCCGGCAAGAGGATTCATCCTGCCTGGGTGGTGGCCGGCGGGGTCAGCCGCCCCCTGGAGCGCAAAACCGGGTCGATCATCCTGGCCGAGCTGCCGGCCATGCTCACCGCTGCCCGGAACAACCTGGCCCGGCTGCAGGGAGTGCTGGAAAATTTCCAGGCGGAAATCGCTTCGTTTGCCAATTTTCCCAGCGGCTACCTGGCCCTGGCCGGAACCGGCGGCCGACCGGAATACTACGACGGCCCCCTGCGGCTGCTCGACCAGCGGGGACAGGAGCTGTTCAGCGAGCCGGTGGCGGCCAATTACGGCCACCACCTGGCCGAAAAAGTGGAACCGGACAGTTATCTCAAGTCACCCTACTATCGCCCCCTGGGTCCCGAAGAGGGCATGTACCGGGTGGGCCCGCTGGCCCGCCTCAACGCCGCCACCGCCTGCGGCACCCCGACGGCCGACGAAGCCCTGGCGGCTTTCCGGGAACTGTCGTCAAACGGGCCGGTGGCAAGTTCATTTCACTATCATTACGCCCGGCTCATTGAGATCATCCATGCCCTGGAGAAAATTGAGGAGCTGTTGGGGGAGGAGGCCACATACGATTGCCGGGTGCGGGCCACGGCCGGAGCCAACGCCCCCGAGGGAACGGGAATCTGCGAGGCTCCGCGGGGCACCCTGATCCACCACTACCGGATCGACGAACAGGGCCTGATCAGCGGGGTCAACATGATCATCGCCACCGGCCACAACAACCTGGCCATGAACCGGGGCCTGCTCCAGGCGAGCCGCGCCTTTATCGACGACGGCGACATGGCGTTGGTAGCACCAACAGACCAGGCCGCACCACCGGCAATCCGGGAAGGTCTGCTCAACCGTCTGGAAGCAGTGATCCGCTGTTATGACCCCTGCCTGAGCTGCTCCACCCACGCCCTGGGGCAGATGCCCCTGGCGGTGGAACTGCGACGAAACTCGGGTGAGTTCATCGGCCGAGTGACCAGGGAGATGGCCGCCAACCACGATTGATCAGCAGCAGGTCTCGGCGTTGCCGCTGAAAACCGCCTGGGCGCAGCCCACTCCGATTTTCACCGTGATTGCTCCGGTGGGACAGTTGTGACGGCAGGCCCCGCACTCCATGCAGGCATCCCGGTCACCGACCCGGACTTTTTTTCCGGCGGATTCCTGATCCGACTCAAACACCGCATGGGGACAAACATCCAGGCAGGTACGACAGCCGGCACACAGCTCCGGGAAAAACTCCAGGGTACTCACACCGGCAAGATAACGCAGTTGAGACATCCTGCTCACCCTCCCCAAACCGGCAGACGCCCGACCAGCAGCAACAGCAAACCACAGACCCCGGCCGCCACCTGCCAGGGTCCGGCCATCCGGACTTCCTTTGTGACCCCGGAAAGCGAAGTGTAGGTGGAAGCCCCGGTGAAATCCATGGCCAGAAAGGAAGCAAGTCCTCCGATCAGCAACGGCCAGGCCAGAAAATCCGACCCCGGCAGGGCCAGCCCCGGACTGGCATGGGCCGACGCCAGCAGGGGCAGGGTCACCAGCAGGCCGGCAACCATCCCCTTGAGGGCAAAGGCCCGGCCCGGCAGCCAGGGCAGCAGCAAAGGCGTCAGCACCTGACCGGCAAGCACCGCCAGCAGCAGGGCCAGCGCGCCCATGGAAGCCAATGTCCCCCAGGTCTCGCCTCCCAGCCAGCTTAGCAGGCCCAAAGAAAGAAGCAGGGGCAACAGCCATTTCAGATTCTGAAACACTTCCACGGGGATCAGCACCGCCCGCTGGGAGAGGGGAAAATTCTTGCGGCGCATGGCCGGCGTGGCCTCCATCCCGGCGACCAGGTAGGCGGGCAGATCGGCGGCCTCCACCGGGCCGAACAACACTTGAAAACCACTGTTTTGGGTGACCAGGCGGGAATTAACACCGGGAGCCGCCAGTTGGGGCACGATCAGCCGTCTATGGTTAACCAGGCGGGGAATTTCGCTTTCCTGGATTTGCCGCACCAGGTTGGTGCTGCCGAAACTGCCCGCCCCGGCGGCACACCAGACGTTGATCCCGCCGGTGTCCAACACCAGGATCCAGGCATCAATACCGCCCAAACGACGGCGCAAGTGGTCAAAACTGAGCTTGTAATTGGCGCTGACCAGTACCGGCGAATCGGGCCCGGGATTGTGCAGGGCATACAGACCCGGCTCCACCAGGTACTGCATCCTCCCCGGGCCACAGCGAACCAGCAGGGTACCCAGCCGGTCGCGCCAGCCAAGTGTCGAAGTCACCCGGGGCACCGCCCCCACCGGGCTGGCCTGCTCCCCGACCACAAAAGGCTGGATAAAGGGTGACCGGCTCTCACGGGGCCGGTTTTCAGGCCCTCAGCAGACCTGCTGCCCAGGATTCTGAGCATTCGCCAAGGGCAATGAAGTGGGCGTTGTCATGCTGGTCTACCCATAAATTTCATTATTTTTAATGATAAACAATATCTTAACGGAACTGCTCAACTGCTGATACCAAGAAAAGACAAAGAGACAGCTGCTTTAACAGGACGCGCAACATGAACTGCCGACCAAAATGGGGATTCAATATTAGTAAGACCCAACCGCACGCCTGGATGTTCCAGGGAGTGAGCATAATTTGGTCGCCCGGACCGCTAAAGCAACCCGTCCTGAACTCGTCGTCACGCTACCAACAACACCCTATAGAATAGCTTAAATGGTGTCAACTGTTGTCCATAAAGCCCTGACATCAGGAAACTGACAAACCAGGAAATACGTCAGTAACATAACCCACAAATCGGCACTAAACCCTGTTATTGCATGACAGTTTGCGGGTAAGCGATCACATGGCACCGCATCTTGCGGCGATCAGGCCGGCTCACGTACTGATGTACGCTTCGCCGCCCCGATCACCACAACCTGCGGCACTCTGTGACCGCTTACCATTTCGCCCCCGTGATCACTTACGTTTGCGGAATTATTTTACCGGAGCGGAAAATCTTTCTGGTGAGGTTAAAGATGACTAGTGATGTTTTGGCTTGGGTAAATAATCCGACCGAAGAGATGAAAACTGTTTCTCCATGGCACGGATCACTCCTTTCAACTTCAGCTGCTCGGCCCGCATGGAAACAACTTCCTGCTCAAGCCCGCGCAACTCCTCTTCCACACTTACAGCGCGATAATGCATGCGAATATTTTCAGCCAGAGCATGGGCATGTTCGCCCCCCGAAGACAAAACCTTAGAGACCATTTCCAGCAGTTCGCGGTGATTACAGCCGCTCAGTTCGGTCTCGTCATTGGGACGCATCCGCCCTTCGCCGGTCAGCAGCCACTCAAAATCAATCTGGGTAGCATGCGCAATACGGCCCAAGGTGGTTTTACTCGGCCTGACCTTACCGTTAAGCCAACGGCTGATGGTTGCAGGATCGGAATGAATTTCCTAGCCCAAGCGCTCCTGGCTCCAGCCAAGCTGCATCAACGCCTGTTGCAGTCTTTCATGTAATGAACTATCAGCCAAAAAATTAACCCTTGATATTTTTGTTGACTATGATCAAAAAAAATGATTGATTATGGTCAAGATGCCAGGCTTTGCTTTATGCCACTACGTGGTCAGTTCTATTAAACCAACTACTTAGGGTTCCGAGGATTTTTTGGGATTGATTATCAATAAATTGAATCTTTTTTTATTCGATCCCAAAGCTTGACAGGCGCACATTCACGCACAAATACAAACCAGAGATGGATCAGAAATTGTACCACATATGTAGGAGTTGATCAAGAAAAGATAAATTTAATTAATCATCGGTGACCGGTTCCATGATTCGAGATGGTTTAGCACGCGGAAACCACGACGACACAACTAGATAGGGGGGACCATGAAGAAACTGGCCTTTTTTTCCACTTCCCTGGGGGTCGCTGAGGGGGTAGTAGAACCGCAATCTCTACCGAAGAGTGAAGCTGAGGCAACAACAGCGCAACCCAACTGGTTTCCCATCGGCTTGGGCATCGGAGCTATTATGTTGGGTTGTCTGTTCTTCGGAATCTTTCAGATTTTTGTGGTGGGGCACCATACCCTTGGCAACACCAAGGAAGTTCCCTGGAACATCTTCATCGTCAACTATGCCTTCGCCATTTCAAGCATAGGTCTCAGCTACATCGCCTCATTTGGTATTGTCCTCGGCCTGAAACAATTCGACCCCATCGCCCGGCGGGCTCTTTTTCTCGCAATTCTCATTATCATCGCCGGAGCGGCCAATGTCATCCTGGATGCCAGACAGCCACTCAATGCCATGTTCATGATGCTCACCCCGCACCTTACCTCGCCCATGGGAGTGGTAGCCCTGAGCATCAACCTATATCTGGTCCTGATTATCGCTGAACTGTACCTGCTTATAAAACGCGGGCATCACGATCCCTTGGTCAAAGTGGTGGCGGTGGCGGCCTTTTTGACTGCGGTGGTAGTACACAGTTATCACGGGGCCATCTTCGGCCTGGCCGACGCCAGGGATTTCTGGCAAGGCCCCTATTATCCGATCTACTTCCTGTTATCAGCACTGTTCGCTTCCTCAGCGATCATCATTTTGGTCACCGTACTTACATATAAGGTAACCGGAAAGCAGATCAGTGAAAAACTACGCTCCACCCTAGAGGTGGTCGGCAAGATGTTGGTTTATCTGCTGGCCATCGGCCTGTTCTTTCTCTATTGGAAAACCAAAACCGGCTATTACTTCGGCAAACCCGAAACCGATCTACTCATTCAGCAGGGTCAATTCGCCCTGAATTTCTGGATGGTTGAAGTATTCATGGGCTACCTGCTGCCCATTGCCATAATCGTCTGGGCCCGCTTCAAAGATCTGAACAAGATGGCCCTGGCGGCTTTGTTTGTACTTATCGGGCTTTACATAGGGCGTTACGATTTCATAATCCTCGGACAACTGGTGCCGTACCTGGGATTCACCCCCTTTGACAGCGAACTGGGGGGATCCATGGCGGCCTATGCCACCTACATCCCCACCGCAACAGAAATTGTAACCACCATCGGGCTGCTCGGAGTTGTCTGGACCGGCTACATTCTGGGCATAAAATACCTGCCGCTCAGCGACGAGGAAAAATGACATTTCCAGATTAACCAAAGCAAAAAGGGTCGTCGTATGCATAAATTCATCGATAAATACCTGAACACTACTGGGCGGGCCACCCTCGCCCTGCTTTTGGTCGCCCTGGTTGCTGTTGCCGGACATACCATGGTTCGTAAACTGGTGGTGCCATCATTTGCCGCTGTTGATGGCGATTACCGCTACCAATGGCATCGGGTCGACAACCAGCAGGAGTGGCTGGACTGGCCAGTTAGCCACCGGGGCAACACCCAGTGCCAAGGCTGCCACGCACCTCAGTATCAACAGATTGCCAACCACTTACATGCCAAACTTCAATGTGAAAGCTGTCACGGACCCGCTGGTGAACATCCGGTTGATCCACCCAAGCTCACAGTTGACAGCAGCCGGGAACTGTGCCTTCGGTGTCACGCCGACCTACCTTACAGACCAAATAACTACGGAAAGCTTTCGGGTAAAAATCTGACTCTGAAAATGATAGTCGCGGATGAACATTTTCCGGAAATGGAATGCATCAACTGTCATAACGTTCACACAGCGGGATACTAAAAATGAAGCAAACTAGACGCAATATACTTAAGAAAGCAGGATTGATCACCGTTGCGGGCATGACAATACCCTTGGGCGCACTCAGGATTTTGACCCCCGACGAAGCCATTGCCTTGACCAAAAACGACCAGCGCAAACGCTGGGGATTTGTGGTCGACACCACCAAATGCATCGGTTGCGGGCTTTGTGTCAAGGCCTGCAAACTGGAAAACAAGACCCCTTACGAAAGCAATGTGGCCCGCACTTGGGTGGAAAGATATATTCAGCGCGACGACGGACAGGTCACAATCGATTCCCCGCGCCAGGGTGTAGAAGGGTTCAGCACCAATGACCCACTGGGAAAATCACTGGCCGCGGAAGACATCAGCAAGGGCTATTTCGTGCCCAAGCTATGCAATCAATGCGACAAGCCTTCATGCGTATCGGTATGTCCCGCCGGTGCCACCTACAAAACCAGCGACGGTGTGGTCCTAGTGGATCACAGCTGGTGCATCGGCTGCGGTTTCTGTATCACCAACTGCCCTTACGGAGCCCGATACTTCCACCCCACATGGGAAGTCGTCGACAAGTGCACCTTCTGCTATCACCGGATCACTCAAGGCAAGAACTCCGCCTGTGTGGATGCATGTGCCTTTGGAGCCAGGAAAATCGGGCTGCTCAACGACCCGGACAGCGAGGTGCAACAGATTATCCTTCAAGAAAGGGTGACGGTGCTGAAACCGGAAAGCCACAATTATCCGCAGGTTTTTTATCTCGGCCTGGACCATCTGGTCATATAACAAACACTTATCGACGTTGGCGGACATCCGCTGTAAGTCGACCAACCCGAAAAAATGCCCTGACCACCCCGCTAATAAAGAAAAGCGGCAGAAGATAGACAAACATAAGGAGGAGGAAAGCCATGCGGAACACAGATGCAGCAAAAACAGGATGGTATATCGGGGTTGGGGCTGGAGTGGTGCTCTTTGTGTTGCTCGGCCTTTTGGCCGGTCCTTTGCTCGGTAGTGCCGTAGGTCTCAAAATCATTGAAATCCTGTATGGCACCATGGGCACCGAAGCACTGCCAAGAATAATTCTGGGGGTATCAATGGTGCTCGGGCTTCTGGTCTCCGCCGCGGTCTATATCCTGGGATCCGGACTGATCGGCTGGACCGTAGGCTACATCGCTGGAGCCGCCAGGAGCCGGGTTTATGTTTTCAGGAGGACTCCGGCATCCAACGAGAGTGCTCGCTCGGGCCTGGCCGGAGAATCGATGCCAACCGGTAGCGTCGGCTGATGAGGTTATAGTCACCGCAAAACCACCCCCCCAGCATTGCCATAAACTATTTTCCGGCAAGGGTGGCTCAGGGCCAGCCCCCGCTCCGCAAATCCATGGGGAACGGGGGCTGCTGATTTTGCTTGCATGGTAGGGCTCAGTGCTTGAAGGAGCGCTGACCGGTGAACTTCATGGCCACCTTGGGATTGGCCTCGTTACAGGCGATAATGGTCTCAAAATCCCGGGCCGAGCCGCCGGCCTGGAGGATGGCGCTGACCCCCTGGTTGATGCCGACATCGGCCCCGTCGCGGAAAGGGAAGAAGGCGTCGGAGATCATCACCGAACCGGGCAGCCCGGCGCGATCCGCCTGGGTTTTGGTGTCGATGGCCTCCTGGTCGGCCTTGTCCCGCTTGCCCTGCTTGATCTCCAGGGCCAGCTCGGCGTAGGAAATACCGTGGGCGTCGAATGAGAGAAGATCGGCGTATTTGATGTAGGCCTTGTGCACGGCGATCTCCGCCACCCCAACCCGGTCCTGTTCGCCGGTGCCGATACCCACCGTGCAGCCGTCCTTAACGTAGATCACTGAATTGGAGGTCACTCCATGCTCCACCGCCCAGCCGAAGATCATATCGTCGATCTCGCGGGCATCGGGTTCCCGCTCGACTTGGTATTCCTCCCCCTTCCAGGTGGCGGCGGCGGGTTTCAGGTCGGCGGCGCTGCGGATGGAATTGACCGCCGATTGCTGGGCGATCAATCCTCCGTCAATGAGACTTTTGAAATCGACAAAGCGGAATTTTTCAAACTCAGCCAGGCGCTCGATGCGGGCAATTTTCACCACCCGCAGGTTTTTGCGCCGGCTTAAAATCTCCATGGTACCGGCCTCGAAATCCGGGGCACAAACCACCTCCAGATAATTCTGGCTCAGCAGTTCGGCAGTGGCCATGTCACAGGGCCGGTTCAAAACCACGGCTCCACCGAAGGCGGCGATCCGGTCGGCCCGGTTGGCCCGGTTGAAGGCATCGGCCAGATCCCGGCCGTAGGCGGCACCGCAGGGGTTGTTGTGCTTGAGAATGACGGCGGCGGGGCGGTCCATCAGGTATTTGATGATGTTGAGGCCGTTGTCGATATCGGTGAGATTGATCTTGCCCGGATGCTTGCCGACCTGGAGCATGTCCTCGGCTTTAATACCGCTGACCAGCCCCTGACCCGGCTCGATAAAACGGCAATCACCAAGAGTCAGATTGCCCCCCACCAGTTCGTAAAGGGCCGCTTCCTGATCGGGGTTTTCTCCATAGCGAATCCCCCGCTCTTCCACCGTACCGTCGTCCTGGGTCAGCTTCCAGGTCCGTTTGCGGAAAACCAGGGTCTGATCACCAAAGGTGATGGTCATGTCCATGGGGAAGTGATCCCCCAGAATGGTGGAGTACATCTTTTTAAGATCGGACATTTATCGATTCCTCCTTGAAAAGCATTGATCGGGAAATATATTTGCTCAAATCACGGCAAAGAACAGAACTTTTAACAAAGAAAGCGGGTCAAGACAACATCTTAAATGTTATCAGCCGTGCCAGCAATTTCGTAACCGTTACCAAGGGTACTAACCTACAAGAATAACGAGCCGTAAGCGTTCAGCAGTGCCGCAGGTTCGGGCAAGCAGCCAGGCGCAGCGTACCCCCTGTACGTAAGCCTGGCTGATCGCCCGAAGATGCGGTGCTGCTGAACGCTTACGCACTTTCTTGAAAAACCGCATCCCAGTCCTTGCGAACCGGGTCGTACCCCTTGGCCCGAATAGCGGCGGCCACTTCCTCAATGCTTCGCTGATCACCGATGGAAAACTGTTCTCCGGTGGCCCCGGTATCACCATATCCTCCGGGGATGGTACAGGATCCGGCGGAATAGCGGGTGGGGGCAAGGCCGATCATGCCATCGCGAAAACGGGCCTCCTCGCGGGTGGATAGAACCAGGCCTACATCTTCATCGAAAAGGCGCAGGGCAAAAAGCAACTGGCTCAAGTTTTTCTCGCTGGCCGGCACCAGGGGAGCAAAGCCGCCGGCGGCCGGACGCAAGCGGGGAAAGGAGATGGTGATCGCGGTACGCCAGGCCAGCTTGCGCAACCAGGCCAGGTGTATCCCCAGAGCCAGACCCTCGGCCCGCCAGTCGGACAGGCCCAGTAAGGCGCCCAAGCCGACTTCGCGCATACCCGCCAGGGCGGCCCGGGCCGGAATTTCCAGCCGACGGTCATAGTCGGCCTTGATCCCGGCGGCATGAACAAAATTGTAGGTTCGCCGATCGTAGGTTTCCTGGTAAATGGCCACCCCGGTGATCCCGGCAGCAAACAGGCGGGCGTATTCCTCGCAGGTCAAAGGCTGCACCTCAATGGCGATGGAGGCGAAACGGTGGCGCAAACGCGAAGCCAGTTCGGCCAGATAGTCCGGGCCAAGACGGGACGGTGCCTCGCCGGCCACTAAAAGAATATGGCTGAACCCACGATCGGCCAGGATCAGGGCCTCTTTTTCCGCTTCTTCCATAGCCAGTACCCGTCGGGAAATCCGGCTGTCGGCGGAAAAACCGCAGTACAGGCAACGATTGGCGCAATAGCTGGAAAGATACAACGGCGCGTAGAGCTGGATCACCTGGCCAAAGCGCTGGCGGGTCAGCCGGCCGGAAAGTGAGGCCATCTCGGCCAGGCGGGGTTCAGCGGCAGGTGACAGCAGCGCTGCCAGATCAGCTACCCCGCGCCCGGATCGCATAAGGGCGCGATCCACGTCACCGGGTCCGCAGGCGGTTATGCGCGCCTGCAGTTCAGGAAAATCGGGCAGACTGAAAGTGGGGATTTGCTTATTCATCATGAAGAAAATCAAGCCCCCCGCTGGGGGAAGAGGCGTCGGCCTGTGAGCGCTGCTCACCGGGACCGGCCTCGTAGGCCATCCGGCCAGCTTCCACGGCGGCGGCAAAGGCCCGGGCCATTTTTACCGGTTCGGCGGCAACGGCAATGGCGGTATTGACCAGTACCGCGTCGGCGCCCAACTCCATGGCCTCGGCCGCGTGGGAGGGTACCCCCAGCCCGGCGTCAACCACCACCGGCACTCGGGCCTGCTCAATAATAATACCAACCTGGAAACGGGTCAGCAGTCCATGATTGGTGCCGATGGGCGAGCCCAGGGGCATCACCGCCGCCGCTCCGGCATCCTGAAGGCGTAAGGCGAGAATGGGATCGGCATTAATATATGGCAGGACGACGAAATCTTCAGCCACCAGCTGTTCCGTGGCCTTAAGGGTCTCCACGGGATCGGGAAGCAAGGTGCGGGGATCAGGAGTCACCTCCAGCTTGAGCCAGTTGGTGCCACCTGCGGCCCGGGCCAAATGAGCCAGCCGTACCGCCTCGTCGGCATCCCGGGCCCCTGATGTATTGGGCAAAAAGAAGAAGTGCTCCCGGTCGAGGACACTCATGATATCGTCGGCGGGATCGGCAAGATCAACCCGGCGCAGGGCCACGGTGACCATCTCACTACCGGATGCCTCCAGGGCCGCCTTCATCACGGCCGCCGAGGAAAACTTGCCGGTGCCGGTAAAAAGCCGGGAACGAAAATTCCGGCCGGCGATATTCAGCATCTCAACCTCCTCCTACAAAACGAATCAACTCCACCCGCGACCCGGCAGCCAGTTCGCTTGCGGCCACCTCTTCAGGGGCAAGCACCCTGCCGTCGAGTTCCACCGCCATCTGCCCAGGATCCAGATTCAACTGCCGGATCAGTGAGGCCACGGTAGTACCGGGCGCCACTTGGCGCGATTCACCGTTGCAGGTAATGGCCAGGTATTCTTGAGAAGTTACCATGATTAAAACTTGGAATCATTATTGCTCAAACAGCAAAAGCCGGCAGTTACTGCCGGCTTTTGCTAAGTTCTGAGGGGACAAGCAGGCTTACCTTAAAACAGCCTGAGATTGGTAGCTTATTCAGCCGGCTGGATCTCGGCAGCGGCGTCCTGTGCTTCTTTGTCCTGGTAGTTGACCAGTTCAAGAATCGCCATGGAAGCGGCGTCACCCAACCGATTGCCGGTCCGGATAATCCTGGTATAGCCTCCGGGGCGCTCCATGTATTCCTGACCCAGGGTATCAAAGAGTTTAGCCACCACCTGCTTGTCGCGCACCACGGACAGGGCCTGGCGCCTGGCATGAAGATCACCGCGTTTGGCCAGGGTGATCATCCTGTCAGCCAGTTTACGCACTTCCTTGGCCTTGGCAATGGTGGTAACAATCCGCTCGTGCTGAAGCAGTGAGGTTACCATGTTGCGCATCATCGCTTGACGATGTGGAGTTGTACGGGAGAGGCGGTTACCGCTTTTATTGTGTCGCATGATTATTTCCTCGCAGGGACCGTTGCAGTCTATTCTTCTTCGGGTTCTTCGGCGGGTGGTTCCCAGCCTTCAATTTTCATCCCCAGGTGAAGATCCATCTCGGACAGCAGCTGCTTGATCTCATTCAATGATTTTCGACCAAAATTCTTGGTCTTAAGCATTTCTGCCTCGGTTTTTTGCACCAGTTCACCGATGTGGCGGATCTCGGCATTGCGCAGACAGTTGGCGGAGCGTACCGACAGTTCCAGATCTTCGACGCTGCGATAAAGATTTTCGTTAAGTTGAGGCTGTTCGCCACTCTCGCTTTCCTTCTTCACCGGCACTACGGCATTCTCATCAAAATTGATAAAAACCTGCATCTGCTCCTTGAGAATTTTGGCCCCATAGGCCAGGGCATCCTCAGGTCGCACACTGCCGTCGGTGGTTATCTCCAGAATCAGTTTATCGTAGTCGGTCTGCTGTCCGACCCGGGCCTGGCTGGTGATCACCTTGACATTGCGGATGGGGGTAAAAATAGAATCAAGAGGAATTACTCCAATGGGCTGCTCCTCGTGTTTGTTCCGTTCCGCAGAGACGTATCCCTTACCCCAGTTAACTTCCAACTCGGCGACAAACTTGCCGTCACCAGTAATGGTGCAAATATGCTGCTGAGGATTCATCACCTCCACCTGGGTGCCACCTTCAATATCGGCGGCGGTGACCACACCCTTAGCTTTTTTCTCGATCCTGACGGTCTGAACATCAGGGGAATGCAACTTAAGCCGAACTTCTTTGAGGTTCAGGATAATCTCGGTTGCGTCTTCCTTGATCCCCGGGATGGTGGAGAGCTCATGGAGCACGCCGTCGATCCGCACCGAAGTAATCGCCGCGCCCTGAATGGAGGAAAGAAGAATCCGCCGCAGGGAGTTGCCGATGGTGGTAGCGAATCCGCGCTCCAGCGGCTGGCAGGTAAATTTACCGAAGCTTGCGGTATGCGTGTCCTGGTCAACCTCAAGCAGTTCCGGAAAAATCAGGTCATGCCAGTTGCGATAAAATGTATCGGTCTCGTTCGTCATTTTCTCCTGCTCTTCCCTGGCTGAGATTAGAGTGGGGTCGGCTGGTCAGCGATTACTTGGAGTATAGCTCGACGATCAATTGCTCCTGGATCGGCATGGTCAATTCCTGACGGTCGGGCACATTCTTGATCGTACCGCTGAAGGACTCCTGATTAAGCTCCAACCATGAGGGTACACCACGACGGGCAACAGCCGACAGGCTTTCCTTGATCAGCTCAATTTCACGGGATTTTTCCCGCAATGTAATCACATCACCCACCTTGACCTGGATAGATGGTATATTGGCCTTGCGACCATTGAGCAGGAAGTGGTTGTGTCGCACCAGGTGCCGAGCCTGATTGCGGGAGGCGGCAAAGCCCAGGCGATAAACCACATTGTCCAGCCGGGATTCCAGCATCTGCAGCAGAACCTCACCGGTTACCCCGCGACGGCGTTCGGCCTCAACAAAATAACGACGGAACTGATCTTCAAGCATGCCGTATATACGCTTCACCTTCTGCTTTTCACGCAGCTGCATGGCATAGTCGGAAACCTTGCGCAAGCGAGCCTGGCCATGCTGACCTGGAGCATAGGCACGCCGTTCAATTGAGCACTTGTCGGAATAGCAGCGATCACCCTTCAAAAAGAGTTTCAATTTCTCCCGCCGACACTGCCGGCAAACCGCACCTGTATATCTGGCCACGTTAATTCTCCTAAGCTTTAAGTCTTGTAATACTTGATCTTCATCTCCAGCCCCAGACTGCCGGTACCAACCGTTACATAAAGCCGGCACAGGCAGTCAGTACCACCGGCAACCATTTTCACCCGGCCACCCAGCCAACCGGCTCATCGTGGAGGAAAAGCTGCAGCAGCAGGGTAAATAATGGCAAACGACTCGGCGCCGCCCACACCAGGTACGTTAGCCCGGCCGATCGACTGAAGTTGCGATGCAAATGCAGCTTTTCCTAAACGCGACGACGTTTGGGGGGCTTGCACCCATTATGAGGCAGCGGAGTCATGTCGCGGATATAGTTAACTTCTATGCCAGCAACTTGCAGGGCGCGAATGGCTGACTCACGACCCGGCCCAGGTCCGTTGACCCGCACCTCAACCTTCCGCAGGCCGTGATCCTGGGCCTTTTTAACCGCAGTCTCGACTGCATTCTGGGCGGCAAAGGGAGTGCTTTTTCGTGACCCCTTGAACCCAAGGCACCCGGAGCTGCACCACGATATTACATTGCCCCGCGGATCGGCAAAGGTAACAATGGTATTGTTAAAGGTAGATTTGATAAAACATACCCCTTCAGGGACGTTTTTGCGGTCCTTTTTCTTTGGACGCACGGTTTTGGGCTTAGCCATTGCTGCTCCTGATTATGTTCCTTTTGATCTTGCGTGGCTGTTTTCTATCCGTTCCCAGGGGTCACTAAACCTGGAGTCATAATGCGCATCAACCTGTTCTGTGGGCTATTCTGCGCCCTGCTCTGCGACAGGCATGTTCCAGCGTGCCGAGATGCCAGGCGACATCAGTGAACAGCCATGCAAGCGTCTTTGAAGGTGCGCTGCCGGATATCGTTATTTTTTGGTCTTGACGGCTGCCCGCCGCGGACCCTTGCGGGTACGGGCGTTGGTACTGGTCCGTTGACCGCGGCAGGGAAGATTCTTGCGATGGCGAAGACCACGGTAGCAACCAAGATCCATCAATCGCTTGATATCCATCCCCACTTCCCGCCGACGATCTCCCTCTACAGCATAATCTTCTTCGATAATCCGGCGAACATCAGCCACCTCATTATCGGTAAGATCATCGCTGTTGCGATCGTAAGCCAGATTGGCCTTATCAAGAATACTGCGGGCAGAAGGACGACCGATCCCGTAAATGTAGGTCAGCGCCACTTCCATGTGCTTGTTTTTGGGAATATCAACACCAGCTATACGTGCCAAGGTTTTCCTCCGTAGCCAAAAAAAATTATCCCTGACGCTGCTTGTGTTTCTTGACCGTGCAAGAAACCCGCAACACGCCTTTGCGTTTGAAGACTCGGCAACTGCTGCAAATCTTTTTAACGGAAGCCTGTACTTTCATGACCGCACCTCGTAAATAGTATAAAACCTAACGCTTGTTCTTGGAACGAAAGGTCACCCGCCCCCGGGTCAGATCATAGGGAGACAACTCCACCGTGACCCGATCACCGGGCAGAATTTTAATGAAATGCATGCGCATTTTGCCGGATATATGGGCCAACACACGATGACCGTTGTCCAGCTCAACACGAAACATCGCGTTGGGCAACGGCTCTATGATGGTGCCCTCAACCGTAATCGGTTCTTCTTTTGCCATATCCTACCATGTCATTTTGATTGCCATCCCATGTGATGGCAAATGGAAAATTGGTAATTATACCTTAAATATTTTTTTTTGCCGCTTATTTTTTGCCAATCAGCCAGTAGACGGCTTAGTCTCATCCTTCCGTAACTGATGGTCAACAAAATGTCAGCCGCAATACGAAATCTTTGTGTCGGACAGTGCTGGTTCATTTAGCTGCATGTAACAATCACTCTGGATATCAGCCCAGAGTGCTGAGTATTCGTGGTCCATTTTCCGTGACCGCCACCGAATGCTCAAAATGAGCGGAATACTTACGATCCGCTGTAATCACGGTCCAGCCGTCTGAAAGGACTTTCACCGCCGAGGTACCAAGGTTAACCATGGGCTCAATAGCCAGCACCATGCCGGCCACCAGGCGCGGGGAACCGTTGCTTCGGACATAATTGGGTATCTCGGGGGGTTCGTGCAACTGTCTGCCGATTCCGTGGCCGACAAATTGCCGCACCACGGCAAATCCCTGTCCCTCGACATGATCCTGGACCGCCCGGGATATATCGTTGATCCGGTTACCCACCTTCATCTGGTCAATTGCCCTGTCCAGGGATTCCCGAGTCACCTTGATCAGTTCGGCAACCTGCGGTGATACGGTACCAACGGGCACCGTAATGGCCGCGTCCCCAAAAAAGCCCCGCCACTTAACTCCAAAGTCGATGCTGACAATGTCTCCGGAGTGCAACACCACCTTGCGGGATGGTATTCCATGGACCACCTGCTCATTGACGGATACACAAAGGTTGCCGGGAAAGCCGCGATAGCCTTTAAAGGCCGGTACCGCTTCACACTCTCGGGCGTACTCTTCGGCCCAGGCATCAAGCTGGGCGGTGGTTACTCCGGGCTTGATCCGCTCCCGCAACATGGCCAGGGTTTGCGCAACAATCCGGTTGGCCTCGGCCATTATTTCAATTTCGGCCTCTGATTTCAGGACCGCCGCCTTGCTCGTCATTATTTACAAACTCGCTACCGGCGACCCTTAAAACGGCCCGGCTTCAAAAAGCCGTCATAGTTCCGCATCATGGTGTGGGACTCTATCTGCCCGATGGTATCGATGGATACCACCACGACGATCAGAAGCGCCGTTCCGCCGAAATAAAAGGGAACGTTAAACTCGTTAATCAATATCGTAGGCAGCACGCAAATGGCACTCATATAGGTCGCACCCACCACAGTCAGACGGGTAATAACCTTGTCGAGGAAATCTGCGGTTTTCTTGCCAGGTCGCACACCGGGCACAAAGCCGCCGTTGCGCTTGAGATTATCGGCCACATCGACTGGATTAAAGGTAACCGCAACATAGAAAAAGCAAAAGAACACCAAAAAGACAACAAACACGATGGTATGCGGCAGACTTCCCCAGGCCATGAAGGCACTGGCCCTCTGTACCCAGTCGATATGGATGAAATTACCCACGGTTTCGGGAAACATCATAATCGATGAGGCAAAGATCGCCGGAATAACCCCGGCCATATTCACCTTCAACGGCAGATGTGACTGCTGGCCGCCATACATCCGCCGCCCCACCATCCGCTTGGCATACTGGACCGGAATCCGCCGCTGAGCGGTTTCCACAAACACAATAAAGCCGGTAACCGCCAACACCATGACCAGCAGCAGGGGCAGAAAAATCATGGGCAGTTCGCCGGTGCCCGCCATTCTGAAGGTATTGACAATGGCTGCGGGCATGCTGGCCAGAATACCGGCATAAATAATCAGGGAGATGCCGTTGCCTATCCCCCGTTCTGTCATCTGCTCACCAAGCCACATGATAAATGCGGTGCCGCAGGTTAGAGTCAGCATGGTCAGCAAGCGAAATCCCCACCCAGGCTCAATCACGATGGGCATGCCGCCGGGGGCGGTCATTCCTTCCAGCCCGATACTGATTATCATGCCCTGGACCATGGCCAGGCCGATGGTCGCATAGCGGGTATACTGGGTAATTTTTTGCCGCCCGGACTCGCCCTCCTTTTTCAAGGCCTCCAGGTAAGGTACCACTACGGTAAGCAACTGAAAAATAATCGAGGCACTGATATAGGGCATAATACCCAGGGCAAATATGGAGAAGTTCTCCAAGGCGCCGCCGGAGAACATGTTGAACATGTCAAATAGTCCGCCTACCTGGTCAAAAAAAGCGCTGATCGCCTCGCTGTTAATCCCGGGAGTGGGAACCTGCACACCGGCTCGATAAACCGCCAGCATGGCCAGGGTAAATAAGATTCTCCGGCGTAATTCCGGAATCCCGGCGGCACTGCCTACACCTGCCTGCATTAATTATTCCTCAGGACACAACGGTTACGGAACCGCCGGCGGCTTCAATTTTGCCACGGGCCGATTCACTAACCTTATCCACGTTTACGTTCAGGGCTACGGTCAATTCTCCGGTTCCCAGGATTTTGATCAACTGATCCCTGGCGGAAATCAACCCGGAAGCCACCAGGGCTGCCCGGTCTATCTGGGCGTTGGCGTCAAACCGGTTGAGCTCTTGGACATTGACCACGGCATATTCCTTGCGGAAGGGATTGCGAAAACCGCGCTTGGGAATCCGCCGCTGCAAAGGCATCTGGCCACCTTCAAAGCCGGGTTTTACCCCACTGCCGGAACGTGCCTTGTAGCCTTTATGTCCGCGACCGGAGGTCTTACCATGGCCGGATCCAGGACCACGTCCCACGCGCTTTTTGGGTTTACGGGAACCGGGATGCGGTGAAAGATTGCTCAAATTCAGCATGTGATTTCCTCCACGTCAACCAAATGACGGACCTTGGCGACCATTCCCCGAATTTCCGGAGTATCCTTGCGGATCATGGTCTTGTTTGTTCTGGTCAATCCGAGACCGATCAGGGTCTGACGAATTTTCGCGTTGCTGCCAATGGCGCTTTTGCGCAGGGTCAGCTTAAGTTCATTTGCAGCCATGATTTACCTCGGCCTCACTGTCTAATCTTAAAATGTTATCTCTTCAACATTCTTGCCACGCATGCGGGCGACGCGTCGCGGGCTGCGCAGCCGCCGCAAACCGTCCAAGGTGGCCTTAACCATGTTGTGGGGATTGTGGGAGCCAATACACTTGGTAAGTATATTATGGACCCCGGCAGCCTCAAGCACCGCCCGCACCGGCCCGCCGGCAATAACTCCGGTACCGGCGGCGGCAGGTTTAAGCAGCACTTGACCGGCGCCGAATTTACCCATGATCTCGTGAGGAATGCTCACGTCATCAATGGACACGGTCTGCATATCCTTACGGGCCTTTTCCACCCCTTTACGGATGGCTTCCGGCACCTGGTTGGCCTTGCCCAGTCCATAACCAACCTTACCGTTGCCGTCACCGACGACGACAATGGCACTGAAGTGAAAACGACGACCGCCCTTGACCACTTTGGCCGTACGGTTAATAAAAACTATTTTTTCGATCAGTTGATCGTCGCTGCTGCTGCTTCTGTATTCCGCCAAGGTAACACCCCCAAGCTGATTATTTAAAAGTTCAAACCGCCTTCCCGGGCCCCTTCGGACAAGGCTTTAACCCGGCCATGATAGATGTAGCCGCCTCGATCAAAAACCACTTCCTCCACACCTTTGGCTTTGGCCAGTTCAGCCAGGCGCAAGCCAACCTGTTTGGCCAGGGCGGTTTTACCTTTTTCCTCACCGGGGTTGAAACTCTTGCAGCGCGTACTCATCGCCACCAATGTGTGGCCGGCCGCATCGTCTATGAGCTGGCCATAAATATGCCTGGCGCTCTTGAATACCCGCAGACGTGGACGTTGCGAAGTACCGGTGATTTTCTTTCTGATCCTTTTGATCCGTTTATCGCGGGCCGCAGCCCTGGAGCTTATATTTGCCATTTTTCCTTACCTGTACAACCGGTTTAGCACCAGCAGATGACCTGCCACACGGGCCCGCACCGACTTCATCTCAAGATTTATTTAGACTTGGTCTTGCCGGCCTTCCTGATAATTTGCTCATCTTCATAGCGGATACCCTTGCCTTTATAAGGCTCGGGTTTGCGCACCGCTCGAATCCTGGCTGCGGTTTCACCCAGCAGCTCTTTATCGATGGACTCTAGCGTCACGGTGTTTTTGTCCACCGAGGCCGTCACCCCCTCGGGCAGAGGAAAGTTTACCGGGTTGGAATAACCGACGTTGAGAGTAAGATCATTACCCTTGGCTTCAACCCGGTATCCCACACCCTCAACCAGCAGCTTTTTCTGGAAACCCTTATCCACCCCGATCACCATATTATTGATGAGGCTGCGGGTAAGTCCGGTAAAGGCAATGGTTCTCTGGCTGTTGTCTCTGGCCTTAACCATGACCCGGGAGTCCTCCTGCTCAAGGGCAATTTCCGGACGCACACGGCGATCAAGCTTGCCCTTGGGGCCGGTCACGGTAACCAGGCTCCCCTGGATATCGATGCTGACCTTGTCGGGGACTGTAATTGGTTCTCTGCCTATTCTCGACATCTTGTTGCTCCTTATCGAAAAGCAGATCCGAAGTGCTGGCCGAATCCGCCATCATAGTGCCGCATATCCCTTTACCAGACCTCGCAAAGCAGCTCGCCGCCGAGCTTCTGCTCACGAGCCTGTTGGTCGGTCATAACACCCTTGGATGTGGAAATTATTGCCACTCCCAGACCACTCATCACTTTAGGAATCCGGTCATGCTTAACATATTGACGAAGGCCGGGGCTGCTGCGCCGACGCAAGCCAGTAATCGCTCCATCACGTCGTTCATCATATCGCATGCTGATTTTCAGCAGTCCCTGCTTACCATCCTCGGAAACCTGGTAATCGTTGATATAACCTTCCTGTTTAAGGATTCCGGCAACGCCGACCTTAATCTTCGAATTCGGCATCTCAAGACTGTCATGTCCTGCAATACCGGCGTTACGTATCCTGGTCAGCATATCGGCCAACGGATCACTCATCGCCATCGCTTCAAACTCCTGTGTTGATATTTTGTCGGTACCGCCATTCTACCAGCTTGATTTAGTAACTCCGGCGACCTCACCTTTGGAGGCCAGGTTACGCAAGCATATCCGGCAGACCCCGAATTTACGATAGTAAGACCGGGGGCGGCCGCACAAACCGCAGCGATTGTATTCCCGCACCTTGAACTTCTGCTTCCGGTTACATTTAGCGATCATCGATTTTTTTGCCAAGTCAAGCCTCCTGCCCTTCCTGATATATTTACTTTCTAAAGGGCATGCCCATCGCCTTCAGGAGAAAACGGCCTTCGGCGTCGGTTTTAGCCGTGGTCGTAATGGCAATGTTCAAACCTTTAATCTTGTCAATCTTGTCGTACTCGATTTCCGGAAAAATGATATGTTCCTTGATGCCCAGCGAATAGTTTCCCCGCCCATCAAAGGCCTTGAAGGACACTCCCCGAAAATCACGCACCCGGGGAAGGGCTATATGCACCAGCTTGGCCAGAAAATCGTACATCCGATCACCACGCAGAGTCACCCGGCAGCCAATAGGCATCCCTTCCCTCAGCTTGAAGGTGGAGATGGATCTTTTGGCCCGTGTCACCACTGCTTTCTGCCCGGCTATCAAAGAAAGTTCACGGCCGGCACTCTCAACGATCTTGGGGTTCTGCACGGCTTCGCCCAGTCCCATGTTGAGGGTCACTTTTTCCAGCTTGGGTACCTCCATGATGTTGCCGTACCCAAACTCCTGCCTGAGTTGTGGTACACATTCATCAAGGTAAAATTGTCTCATTCCTGCCATACTAAAACGCCTCCAGCGCTATCTTGGTAAACGCTCAGCAGCACCTCGTCAGTGCCTTGGTACCGGCTAACAACCCAGCCAATCGTTGTCTTTTATGCTCATGCAGAGTATCAGCCGCTGCTGGTTTCATGGTCAATTCGTCCGGGTGAAAGTACCCGGCGGACGCTCAATCCAAGGAGCAATAACTCATTATTGCCCACGGGATTGGTCCGGTGTGCAAATCAGGCCGGCACCTCAACGGATTCACCGCATTTCTTGCAATATCTGGCCCTGGTGCCGTCTTCCAACGCCTTGCGGCCAACCCGTGAAGTTTTGGCGCACTGCGGACAAATCAACATCAGGTTGGATATAGCCACCGGAGCTTCCCGGTCAATAATGCCACCCTGCTGGTTCTGGGCGCTGGGCTTGGTGTGGCGCTTGATCATATTGATCTTGTCAACCACGGCCCGGCCGCGGCTCCGATCGATCCGGATAACCTTACCAACCCGGCCTTTGTCGCCACCGGCAATTACTTCGACCCGATCATTAACCTTGATATGTATTTTTGCGTTATGCATTTTTCATCCTTGTCCGTTAAAGAACCTCGGGAGCCAGGGAAACGATCTTCATAAAGCCTTTGGGCCGCAATTCACGGGCCACGGGGCCGAAAATACGGGTTCCAATAGGGTCTCCGGCATTATTGACCAGGACGGCGGAGTTTTCATCGAAACTGACCGTGGTGTTGTCCTGGCGACGAATTTCTTTGCTGGTCCGGACCACCACAGCCTTGACCACATCACCCTTTTTCACCTTGGCATTAGGCATCGCTTCTTTTACCGACACCGTCACCACGTCGCCAATCCCGGCATATCGCCGCCCTGTACCACCGAGTACGCGGATGCACATAACCTTCCGAGCCCCGGAATTGTCGGCCACCTTTAATACTGTTTGCATCTGAATCATGTTTTCACCTGCTTATCCGGCAGTCATTCAATCCGATCCCCGCTGCCGCCGGGAATCGCACCTGCATCCACTTAACTTTCATCGATACTCAGACTGCCTTTTCGATGATGGCACGCAAGCGCCAGCGCTTGCTTCGGCTGTAGGGGCGACACTCCTCAACCAATACCCGGTCACCGACATTACAGCTGTTCTCGGGGTCATGGGCCATGCACTTGATCCGGCGGCGAATATATTTGCCGTAGAGCTTGTGGGGTGAAAGAGATATGGACTGGACCACTATACTCTTGTCCATTTTATTGCTGACCACCAGGCCGACACGGGTTTTCTTGCTGCCTTCTTGTCCTGCACTCATTTGATCTATCCCAGCTGAAGAGGTCCGAGGCACAAGAACTGATCTCCTGCCCCATTTCCCGGTTAACTAACGTTGACGCGTCAAGTTTCAGTTCGCGCTGCTTTCCCGCAAAAGGGTCTTGACCCGACTAATGGTTTTGCGGGTCTGGCGGATCCTGGCTGTATTCTCCAACGGCCTGATACCGTGCCTGAATTTCAGCCGACACAGTTCCTCGGAAAGCTCACGCAGTTTCGTCGACAGTTCTTCGCCGCTTAAGTCACGGAGTTCGTTGATTTTCATAGTGTCGTATCCAACTCAATAATTTTGGTGGGGAACGGCAGTTTGTTGGCAGCCAGACGCAGGGCCTCGCGGGCCAGGTCGCCGTCAACGCCGGACAGTTCATAAAGGATCCGCCCGGGCTTGATCACCGCCACCCAACCCTCTGGGCTGCCTTTACCTTTACCCATCCGGGTTTCCGCCGGTTTTTTGGTATAGGATTTATCTGGGAACACCCGGATCCACATCTTGCCGCCACGCTTGACCTTTCGGTTAATGGCAATACGAGCGGCTTCAATCTGACGGGCACTCATCCAGCCATTGCCAACCGCCTTCAGAGCGTACTGGCCGAATGCAATGGAAGAACCACGGTGAGCCGCGCCGGTCCTCCGGCCCTTGAACACCTTTCTATGGGTAACTTTCTTGGGACTCAGCATATTCTTAACCTATGGTCATTAACTGTTCTTCTGCAGCGGCTCAGGCCGTGGCCTGTTCCTCGACTCCGTGATAGTCTTCTTCAGTGAGAACCTCACCTTTGAAGATCCATACCTTCACTCCGATGATCCCGTAGGTAGTACGAGCTTCGGCCAGGCCGTGGTCGATGTCGGCACGCAGGGTGTGCAACGGTACCCGACCTTCCCGGTACCATTCGCGCCGGGACATCTCGGCCCCGCCGAGCCGGCCGGAACAGGCGATCCTAACCCCTTTGGCGCCAAACTTCAAGGCCATATTCACCGCCTTTTTCATGGCCCGCCGAAATGCCACCCGGCGTTCCAACTGCTGGGCGATATTTTCAGCGACCAGCTGCGCGTCGGCCTCGGGCCGCCGAACTTCCTGAATATCAACGGTGCAGGACCGGCCAGTCCGCCGTTCCAAATCGGCCTTCAGGGCGTCAATCTCCGCCCCTTTTTTGCCGATGACGATCCCGGGCCTGGCGGTATGCAGCTTAACCCGGATCTTCTCACCAGTCCTCAGGATCTGAATCTTGGCGATCCCGGCATGGTACAGACGTTTTTTGAGATATTTCTTGAGGTTCTGATCCTCTAGGAAATTCCTGGAATAATCCTTATCGGCGTACCAAATGGAATCCCAGGTCCGTACTATGTTAAGCCGTAAACCGATTGGATTGACTTTCTGGCCCAAAATTATCCTCCGTAAACAAATAGTGGTTCCGACGCCGGCCTTCGCTGGCGCGAAGGGTTATTGTTCGTCAAGAACAACTGTAATATGACTGCTCCGCTTAAGAATGCGCCCGGCCCGGCCCATGGCCATGGGACGAATCCTTTTAAGCATGGGACCGCCGTCAACATGAATACTTTTGATATAAAGATTATCCACGTCGGTGGCCTCATTCTGACTGGCATTGGCCACCGCCGACTCGATGAGCTTGCGGAGAATCCTGGCACCCTTCTTGGGCATGAAACGCAAGGTATTCAACGCCGCTGCTACCTCGCGGCCACGCACCAAGTCGGCAACCAACCGCGCTTTCTGCGGTGAGATCCGGATATTCCGGACCAGCGCTTTAGCTTCCATCGCCATTGTACTCCTTAAAGTATATCAATTGGTTCTTGCGGCTATTTCTTCTTTTTGCCGGCGGTATGGCCATAATAAGTCCTGGTGGGTGAAAATTCGCCCATCTTATGACCGACCATGTTTTCGGAAACAAACACCGGGATGAACTTCTTACCATTATGTACGGCGAAAGTAAGTCCGATCATCTCCGGTACAATATCCGAACGCCGCGACCAGGTCTGGATAACCTTGCGGGATCCTTCTTCCCTGGCCTTGAGCACCTTCTGCATCAGGTGATCATCAACAAACGGTCCTTTTTTTATCGAGCGTGCCACTTATGCTCCCCCTGGATTAAGGATGATTAGGATCTTTTCTTGACAATATCGCGATCACTGGCCTTGCGACTCCGGGTCTTGTAACCCTTGGTCGGCACACCCCAGGGTGTACAGGGATGACGACCACCGGAGCTTTTACCCTCACCACCGCCCATGGGGTGATCAATGGGGTTCATGGCCACACCACGAACTTCGGGACGCCGCCCACGCCAACGATTACGGCCGGCCTTACCCATGCTCCGGCTTTCATGCTCGACGTTACCGACCTGTCCAATACTGGCCCGGCACCGACGATGCAGGCGACGCACTTCACCGGAAGGCAGTTTCACCAGAACATGGTCGCCTTCCTTGGCCATCAGCTGTGCCGAGCCACCGGCGCTGCGCACCAACTGACCGCCCTTGCCGATTTTCATTTCAATATTGTGCACAATGCTGCCTAAAGGCATATTGCCCATGGGCATACAGTTACCGGGCTTGATATCAACATTGTCACCGGCTTCTACTATATCACCAACTTTAATGCCGTTGGGCGACAAAATATAGCGCTTCTCCCCGTCCACGTACAGCAGCAGGGCAATATTGGCACTCCGGTTGGGGTCGTATTCGATACCTGCAACTTTGGCGGGAATATCAACCTTGTTGCGCTTGAAATCGATAACCCGATACTTGCGCTTGTGGCCTCCGCCACGATGCCGGCAGGTAATACGACCGTTTTTATTGCGGCCACCGGTTTTTTTCAGGCTGCGAACCAGGCCCTTTTCGGGTTTATCGCTGGCAAGTTCTTTGTTTACCACGGTCACCAGGTTGCGGCGACCAGGTGATGTCGGTTTATATGTCTTCAGTGCCATCTGCAACTCCAGTCAGTTTTTTCCCGGCAGG
>PWOG01000065.1 GCA_003557565.1 Desulfobulbaceae bacterium | reverse complement strand
GCGGTCCCCGGGGGCGGCGGATAACCTCGGCGCTTTTTTTGGGACTGAGCTCCCCCCGGGCCAGCAAATCAGCCAGCCAGTCGGGGGGGGTGTCCAGGCCGGCCAGGGCCCGGGCGCCTTCTTCAGTGAGTTCGATGATCCGGGTGCTTTGGCGGCTGAGCCCGGCGGGCAGTGCGTTTTGGACCACCTCGCCGATGGGGTGATGGTAGTAATCCGCGATCCAGCGGAAAAAAGGAACCATGGCGGCGGGAAACAGGGGCTCGGAGTCCAGAACCGCCAGGGCGGGCCGGATTTGTGAGCGCTCACGGGGCGCTGCGTCTTGCGAATCCTTTTTTGCGCCCTGCATGGTTTCCTGTTCGGATTGGGAAACCGGCGGGTTATGGTGGCAGTCCAGCAGATAACCGGTAACCTGCCTTTTGCCTAAAGGCACCAGCAGGCGATGGCCGGGGGGCAGGCGGCCGACCCCCGGTGGCGGGGCGTAGCTCAGGGTCTGGTGAATGGGAGCCGCCACCGCCACCTCAAAGTATAGGGGATCTTCGTCAATCATGGTCGGCGGAGCTAAAGTGAAGCACAGACCTCCTTGAGGTGTTTGCGGAACTGCTTGCCCAGGGAGGGATGCCGCTGGGCGAAGGCGACGATGGCCTTGAGGTAGCCCAGCTTGTCGCCGGCGTCATAGCGGGTACCTTCAAACTCGTAGGCATACAGCGGGCGCTTTTTGGACATGGCCAGCAGGGCGTCGGTGAGCTGAATCTCGCCGCCATGGCCGGGGGTGGTTTGCTGCAACAGGGGAAAGATATCCGGCTGCAGCAGGTAACGGCCGATGATCGCCAGATCGGAATCGGTGGTTCCGGGGGCGGGCTTTTCCACCATGCGCAGGACTTTGTGACCCCCTTCCCGGACCTGTTCGCCTTCGACGATGCCGTACTGGCCGGTCTCTTCCTGGGGCACCCGCTGGGTGGCCACGATGGAATCCTGGACCTCCTCGTAGAGGTTGAGCATCTGCTTGCAGCACGGCAACTGGTCGGAGAGCACCAGATCGTCGCCGAGCAGCACCAAAAAGGGTTCGTCACCCACCACGTTGCGGGCGCTCCAGATGGCGTGTCCCAGCCCCAGAGGCTTTTTCTGGCGCACCGCGATGATGTCGATGAGGTTCGAGATATGGCGCACCTCTTCGTAGATCTCGGGTTTGTTTTTCTGGCGCAGCAGGGTGTCGAGTTCGAAATTGTAATCGAAATGATTTTCAATGGCGGATTTTCCGGCGCTGGTCACGAAGATGATTACCTCGATCCCCGATGATACCACCTCTTCCACGATGTACTGGATGGTGGGCCGGTCGACGATGGTCAGCATTTCCTTGGGAATTGCCTTGCTGGCCGGGAGAAAACGGGTGCCCAGGCCGGCGACGGGGATTACGGCTTTGCGAACTTTCATTTCACCTCCCATTTGCTTTGGCTGCTGCAGGTTCATTCGGGGTTGGGCGTCGGCCACGGTTTACTCTGGCATTGACGATAATTTCTCTATAATATGTTGCACATTGATCGCCTTGGCAACCGTTTCCTCCGGCACGGGTTAATTTTTGTCGACGGCGCCGTAAAACCGACCAAGCAAATGGTAAGTGATCACGGGGCCAAAAAGGTAAGCGGTCACAGGGTGCCGCAGGTTGCGGCGAGCGGGGCGGCGATGCGTACATAAGTACGTGAGCCGGTCCGATCGCTGCAAGATGCGGTGCCCTGTGATTGCTTACAGCAAATGGCGTGCCGCGAGCAAAAGGTATGCCGCCACCGGTGACCGGTATTCTGGCCGGCAGCCAATACCGTGCTTTACGGTTTTTATTAATAATTTCCACCCCCGAGGGGCCAAAGATTATTTCTTGGGTTTTCATGCATCCACTGGAGAAGAAAGTCAAACAGAGCATCGAGGCCAACCGCTTGCTTGCCCAAGGCGAGCTGGTGGTGGTGGGGGTTTCCGGCGGCCCCGACTCCCTGGCCCTGCTGCATGCCCTTAAAGCCCTGGCCCCGGTGCTTGATTTTGGTCTGATGGCGGTATATGTCGACCATGGCCTGCGTCCGGCCGAAACCGAGGGCGAACGGCAACTGGTGGCCGCCGTCGCCGACCGCCTGGAGGTGCCCTGGCGCGCCGGCGGGGTGGCGGTGCGGGAATATGCCCGCAGCCAGGGCCTGTCGCTGGAACACGCGGCCCGCAGGCTGCGTTATCGTTTTTTTGCACAGGTGGCCAGCGAAACCGGGGCCGCCCGCATTGCCGTGGCCCACACAGCCGACGACCAGGCCGAGGAACTGCTGCTGCGTCTGTTGCGGGGCACTGCCCGGGGAGGCTTGAGTGGGATGGCCCCCCTGGCTCGGGGAAGGATCATCCGCCCCCTGCTGGCGGTGAATAAGGCCGAAGTGCTGGCCTACCTGCAGCAGCGGAGGGTTGACTTTGCCGAGGACAGCTCCAACCAGGATCTGCGCTTTGTCCGCAACCGGGTTCGGCTGGAGCTGATGCCCTGGCTGGAGCAGCGATTTAATCCCAGATTGCGGGAAACTCTCTGCCAGACAGCCGCCGTGCTCCAGGATGAAGAAGAGTTGCTGGGCTCTCTGGCGGAGTCGGCTTATCGGGAGGCGTTGCTGTCCCCGGGGGAAGGAGAGGCGGAAGTCACCCTGTCCCGGGAGGTTTTTGTCGCCCAGCCCCGGGCCCTGCAGCGACGGCTGCTGGAAAAGGCCCTGCGGGCCATGGGGATCAAACCCGCCGGCCGCCAGATCGAGCAGCTGCTCAAGGGCGCCGGCCGGGGCGGCCGGGGCGTCATCGCCCACCTGGCCGCCGGGGTGACGGTTAGCAGGGATTCACAATATCTGGCCTTTACCCGGGAAGCCCCCGGCCCCCGACGCCGGCGACCGGGGGCAAATAACCGGCGCTAAAGCAAAAATAGCAAATGATCACGGGGGCAAAGAGGTAAGCGCCCGCAGGGTGCCGCAGGTTGTGGCGAGCGGGACGGCGATGCGTACATTAGTACGTGAGCCGGCCCGATCGCCGCTTTCGGAGGTGCCCGGTGATCGCTTACCACCACAAAAATCTTTACTGGTGAACTGATTCGTGGTAGTAAAGCAGGCAATCCGCAGTTGGCGGATTATTATTTTTTGTGGGCGGGTAGCTCAGCTGGATAGAGCGTTAGCCTCCGGAGCTAAAGGTCGTGGGTTCGAATCCCGCCCCGCTCACCACGAAAATCAAAGGGAAATCAGGTGATAGAGCCTGGTTTCCCTTTTTTTGTGTGGCGGCTTTCCGGCTCTTTTTCGGCAACTCCTCATTTCTGTTTGCCGAAAAGGAGTAGGATATGTCGCGGATCTTCGATCCGGCATGATTTGTGGTCGGATCGCGAGTTGTAGTATGATGCAAATGGATGTTGCCGGCCTGACTCGGGCTGTTTTTTCGGCATTCTTGAAAATTTCCGCAGAGGGCGGGATTGACTTTGGCCTGCTTCGGGATCAACAATGGGAGCTGTACAGGAGGAAGGATGATCAGGCAGCACGAAGTAGGGGAGTCGGGGCGTCGGCCCCGCAAGACCAAGATCGTTTGCACCATCGGCCCTGCCACCGCCTCCTTTGATGCCATCCGGCGCCTGGCCGAGATGGGGATGAACGTGGCCCGGCTCAACATGTCCCATGGCACCCAGGAGTGGCACGGGGGGGTAATCAACCGCATCAAGCGTTATAACAAAAAAAACGCCGGTTCTGTGGCCATTTTGCTGGATACCCGGGGGGCGGAGATTCGCAGCGGTGATCTCAAACATGATCTTGTTCTGCGGGTGGGTGATAACCTTACCCTGACCACCCGGCGTCAGGCCGAGCTGGAGCCCGGTTGCGTCGAGGTCAGCCATGACGGTTTCGCCGACGAGGTGGCCCCGGGTGATATCATCCTGGTGGATGGCGGGATGCTGCGGCTAAAGGTGGTGGAGGTGGATCGTACCGAGGTCCGTTGCCAGTCCCTGGACGAGGGGGTGCTGGGGTCGAGGCGGCATCTCAATATCCGGGGCAAGAGCGCCGCCCTGCCGGCCATCACCGAGCAGGACTGGGACGATATCGATTTTGGCATCGGGCAGCGGATTGATTTCATCGCTCTTTCCTTTGTCCGGGCAGCGGAGCCCATCATCGAGCTGCAGCGGTACCTCAAAGACAGAAAGGTGGCGGTGGATGTCATGGCCAAGATTGAAAGCGCGGCCTCCATCCCCAAACTGGACTCAATCATCGCCGCCGCCGACGGGATCATGATCGCCCGCGGCGATCTGGGGGCCGAACTGCCCTATGAGGAGGTGCCCCTGCTGCAGGATGAAATCGTCGGCAAATGCCGGCGGACCGCCAAGCCGGTATTGGTGGCCACCCACATGCTGGAGTCCATGATCGTCAACCCCACTCCCACCCGGGCCGAGGTTACCGACATTACCTACGCGGTTCAACAGGGCGCCGATGCCATTATGCTCTCCGGCGAAACCGCCACCGGCCGCTATCCTTTCAAGGCCATGGAGGTGATGGACGCGGTGGCCCGACGGATTGAAAGACACCAGGAGTGGCAGGGAATCAACCAGGCATCAGGGCGCTACTGTGAGCCAAAATGGAGTGAAAAAAAAGGGGAGCGGGCCCGGGCCCCCGAGCCCCGGATCCGCTCCAAGGTAGAAATTTCCCGCAGCGCCGCAATACTGGGCAATAATCTGGAAGCCGCCGCCACCCTGGTCATCACCCGCCGGGGACTGATGGCCGCGCTGCTTTCCAACTGCCGGCCCGCATCTCCCATCCTGGCCTTTACCAACACCACCAGCGTCCGTCGCAGCCTGGGAATTTACTGGGGGGTGCACGCCTTTATCGTCAAGTTGTCCAGCGACCCTGAGGTTTCCATTCAGCGGGCGGTGGAACAAATGTTGCGAAAAGGAATCATCCGCCAGGGGCAAAGGGTTATCGTGCTGTCCGATATCCTGGCCGGCGGTCAATTTGTGGAAACCGTCCAGGTGCGGGTGATCTAACTCCCCTCCCACACGGCAGCACTGGTCGGGAGGCGGTTTGTTCAAGCCTGTCCGGCCGTCGCTGGAATGCCCGTCGGCAGATTGTTCAAGCGCACAGTTTTCCGGCAATTTTTGCCACATGTTCGCCCTGGAAGCGGGCCCCGGCCATTTCATTGGCACTGGGCTTCCGGCTACCGTCGCCGCCGGCAATGGTGGAAGCACCGTAAGGTGAACAGCCGGAGATCTCCTCGCCTTCCATCAGGCCGGCAAAGCTGTATGGCAGGCCCACCACCACAAAGCCCAAGTGGAGCAGGGTGATATGAAAGCTTAAAATGGTGGATTCCTGGCCGCCATGCTGGGTATTGGAACTGGTGAAAACGCTGCCGGCCTTGCCCACCAGGCTGCCCTGGGCCCAGAGTTGACCGGTGGAGTCGAGAAACTGCCTCATCTGGCCGCACATATTGCCGAAACGGGTGGGGGTGCCGAAAATCACGGCGTCGAAGTCGGCCACCTCCTCCGGGGTGCAGACCGGAACATCTTCCTGCTGCCGGATCGTCCCGGTGGCTCCCATCTTGGCCAGAACCTCGTCGGGCAGGGTTTCGGGAACCCGCCGCAGGGCGACCTCGGCTCCTTCCACGCTTTCCGCTCCCTGGGCCACCGCTCGGGCCAGCTGGTGAATGTGACCGTACATGGAATAGTAGACAATAAGTACCTTCATGGTTCGTCCTCCTGGTTTGGTTTATTTGACTGAGGCGTGGTTGAAGCAGGTTCTCCGTCAGTCTAGCACTGTTGTCAGTATTTTTTCCAGAAGGATAATGAAGAAAAATGGCTGGTTATGGATGGCAGTAGATATCAACCGCTTTGGGGTGCGGTGCGTGCCGGAAAAGGAGCTGGCGAGATTGGCGACACAAAAAAGCCCCGGCAAATTGAAGTAATAATTGCCGGGGCTTTTTTGTGCGGGCTAAGGAGCTGTCTAGTTATGGCAGCGGTTGCAGGAGGTTGCGGCAAAGGCATCCTGGCCGTTGTGGCAGCTGCCGCAAAATTCGCCCTGGTACATCTGGCTCATGGTCATGGGGGTTTCGTAGGCCTTCATGGTCCAGGGGTCATCGTGGCAGGTATCACAACTGAAGGCCATGCCATGAAAGCTGTGGTTGAAGTCCACCGGGTCAAAACCGTCCATGGTGTAAGTGATTGGCTCTTCGGGCATGGGAGGCTGACCGTGGCAGGAGTTGCAGTCGTAAGAAGCCGCCTGGCCATTGTGACAGGAGAAGCAGGCAGTATCTTCCGTGTGATCGCCGAAATTTAGGGAGGTAACCCCGGCATTCATCGGGAAAAGGTCCATGTGACACTGGTTGCAGTCAAAAATCATGTTGTGGAAATCATGGCTGAACTCCACGGCAGCGTCACCTTCTCCCATGATTATTTCAGACATGGATATCTCGGCGGCCCGTTCGCTGTGGCATTCGCTGCAGCGGGCAAGGTCAACCTGGGCCCGGTATTCGCCGCCGTGGACCATGCGGTGATGGCAATCCATGCAGGAAAGGCCGGCTTCCATGTGTCTTTGGTGGCCGGGATCGACGTCGCTTTCAAGTTCATCGGTGAAAATATCGCTCATGCCTTTTTCTTCACGGAAATCCGGGTTTTCGACACTGTCGAGCATCCGCAGATTGACCCAGCCGGCCATCAGGCGCTCATCACGGATCTGCTGGTTGACGCTGTCGGTATGGCAGAACAGACAGGTGGTGGAGGGCACCAGGTCGGCGGCATATTGCGGATCTTCCACGGCCTTGTTGAGGATTTTCAGCTTGTATTCCTCGGAGCGGAAGATTTCCACGTAGGTATCATAAAGGCCGCTGATCTTGGCCTTCTTGTAGCCGAAAAGACCGGGTTCTCCGTGGCAGTCCAGGCACTTGACACCGGCTTCGGAATGGATGTTCTGACGCCAGGTGTGTACCTCGCTCAAAGCTCCGGTACCAGTGCCGGGGTGACACATCTCACAGAAACCCGGCTCGCTGGTGTAGTGCATGACCTCAACATTGGCGTAGCTGAAGACGGCGATAAAGACAATGAGGATAACAATGCTGGTCTTTGGCCTGGATTTAACAAAGTCTTTAATTTTACCGAATAATTTTTTCATCGCCCTTCCCTGAAATGGTGAATGATCTGCGCGGAGGTCAGCCTGAACCGATCCCGAACCCCCTTTTTTTAAGAAATAGGGTTTTCTACCACAAGCGACTGATCATTGTCAACATTAACTCAGCAAGCTGAAGCTGGCTGCCGGTTAAGACGGAAATCTTGATTTACCTTTGTTTCATAATAAAAAAAGCCACGGAGCCGGATCGCCGAGAGGAGGAAGCGATCCGGGCCGTGGCCAGGGGTGGGTTGGGTTGAGGCTGACGGCTGCGCTTGGTGGCGACAGCCGGCGGTCAGCCTGTTTAATTTATTTAATGGTGAAATCGCCGTTATGGAATTCGATATTGTTGTCCAGGTACTGAATTCCGTGGGGATTGTCATAGAGTTCCGGTTCATCGTAGAGGATATCGGAAACCATGAAAAAGGCCCCTGCCGAGCGGGCTCCGGTGGCGCAAATAAAAACCACCCGGCGGTCGTTGGGAAGTCGGGCGATGGTGCCTTCGGGATCGTCGTAGAATTCTCCGTCGGGAATATTGATGGCCCCCTCGATATTGCCTTCGGCGAATTCACGCTCGCTGCGCACATCCACAAGGGCGATGTCACCGGCGGCCAGCGCCGCCTTAAAGTCTTCGGGGCTGATGACATCGGGCAGGGCGTCGGGGTCGACCTCCTCCATTTCGATGCCGGCGGCCTTTTTCAGGTGAGTCTGCAGCTCCCCGGCCGCTTCGCGGTCGGAACCCGTGGGACTGTCCGGCAGCACCAAGACAGCACGCGCTTCCCCTTCATCGACAAGGAGAACCTCATCGTCATGCTCGGCAGCCACGGCGGCAATAACAAGCGAAAAACACAGCCAAAAATATGTAAATACCACTTTTTTTCTATGTCTGTCCAACAAAAACATTGCACTTGCTCCTTTTAAAAGTTTCGCTTAATTTGAAATGCTCATCTCACGAACACATCCAACGTAAATATTCAGTGAACCACGTTTACTTTATCACCACCGTGCCCTATGCCGGTGGAATACTGATTCAGAGCTACGTAGCGATTTCTCACACCGT